>DASYCF010000302.1:0-2174 GCA_036500365.1 Byssovorax sp. | reverse complement strand
CGCGCGGCCTCGAGGTCCGCGCGGCGCTGCTCGAGGCGATCGACCACCTCGAGCAGCGGCCCGCCGCGGCGAGCCTCGACCGCGCGACCCCGGACGCGCAAGGAGCAGACAGGTGATCCACGACACGCACGCGCTCGCTCGAACCTCGCTCCGCGTCGCGCTCGCCCTCGCGCTCGGGCTCGCCTGCGGGTGCGCCGGCGCGCCGCCGCCCGAGCAGCAGCTCACCGCCGATCCGCCGCTCGGCGACGGGCCGCCCGGGCCCGCCGTCGGCGAGGCGCGCACGGCGCTCGCGCGCGCGGCGGGCCTCGTGAAGGCGGAGAAATACGCCGACGCGCGGCCGGAGATCGAGAAGGCGCTCGCCGTCGCCCCGAGCGCCGAGGGATATTTTTACCTCGGCGTCGTGAAGGAGAAGACCGGCGATCGCGCGGGCGCCGAGGTCGCGTACCGCGAGGCGATCAAGCTCGACCCGACCTCACCCGAGGCCGCGTTGAACCTCGCCGCGCTCTACCTCGACGAGCCGCCGCGCCCGGACGACGCCGTGGGCGTGCTCAAGGCGGCGCTCGTGAAGTCGCCCGGCAACCCGGACCTCGAGGCGAACCTCGGCTACGCGCTCGGCCTCCTGCACGACGCCGACGGAGCGACGCGCGCGTTCGAGGCGGCGATCGCCAAGAAGAGCGACCCGGAGACCGAGCTCCTCTTCGGCACGATGCTCGTCGAGAACAAGCGCGGCGATCGCGCGGGCGAGCACCTCAAGAAGGGCGCCGCGGCCGTGAAGGGCGACCCCGCGTCGCTCGCGACGTACGGGCGCATGCTCGGCGGCGCGCACCTCTTCGCCGAGTGCGTCGCGACGTTCGACAAGGCGATCGCGCAGAAGAAGGACGCCGCGGAGTTCTACGTGCGCCGGGGCACGTGCCGTCACGAGCTCTCCGACGAGCCGGGCGCCGCGCAGGACTTCCAGAAGGCCACGGCGATCCAGCCCGATTTCGCGGCGGCGCACTACTACCTCGGCCTGTCGCTCATCGCGCAGAAGAAGAACCTGCCCGGCGCGCGCGAGCTCGAGAAGGCCGCGAAGCTCGGCGCAGGCACGCCGATCGGCGCGTTCGCGGCCGAGAAGCTGAAGACGGCGTTCGGCAAGAAATGACGCAGCGGCGCGCGGGCGAAACGCCGCGGTGGTAGCCTCGCTCCGATGAGCTCGCCCCGCTCCGAAGCGGACTCGGGCGTCCCCTCGGCCGCGCGCTCGTCGCGCAGGGAGCCGAAGATCGCGGGCTACGACCTCGTCCGCGTCATCGGCAAGGGCGGCATGGGCGTCGTGTGGGAGGCGCACGAGCACCGCCTCGATCGCGCCGTCGCGCTGAAGCTCTGCACCGGCGAGCCGAAGGACGAGCACGTCCAGCAGCTGTGGAGCGAGGCGCGCCTCGCCGCGAAGATCGGCCACCCCGGCGTCGTCCCCGTGCACGACTTCGGCTACACGGCCGACGGGCGGCCCTACTACACGATGGACCTCGTCGCGGGGACCGACCTCTGCGCGCTGCTCGACGACGGCCCCCTGCCCGTGCCCCGCGCGCTCGGGCTCGCGCTCGAGATGGCCGAGGCGGTCGCCGCGGCGCACGAGCGCGGCGTGCTGCACCGCGACCTCAAGCCGTCGAACATCTTGCTGGATGGCAGCGGGCGCGTTCGCATCCTCGACTTCGGGCTCGCCGTGCTGGACACCGACGCGCACGACCCGCGCAAGATCGCCGGCTCACCGCCGTACATGGCGCCCGAGCGCTTCATGCAGAAGCCGCCGACCGCCGCGAGCGACGTCTACGCGCTCGGCATCGTCCTCTACGAGATGCTCGTCGGCGATCGACCCTTCGAGGCGTTCGAGCTCCACGAGGTGATGTACGCCCTCCTGAACTCGACGCCGAAGGCGCCGTCGGAGCGCCGGCCCGGCGTGCACGCGGACGTCGACGACGTCGTGATGCGCGCGATCGCGAAGGAGCCGACGGCGCGGTGGCCGACGGCGCGCGGCCTGGCCGAGGCGCTGCGCGCCGTGACGGAGGGTCGGCCGCTCGAGTCGACGCGCGGCCCCGAGACGGCGCGGCCTCCGTCGCGACGCGCGCCGCCGCCCCGCTTCGATCGCAGCCAGGCGAAGACCTACGTCGAGGTCACGCTCGACCTCCGCGCGTCGGCGG
>DASYCF010000301.1:0-7956 GCA_036500365.1 Byssovorax sp. | reverse complement strand
AGAGGATGTTCATGCCCGACTTCACGCCGGGGCCGACGACGATCGGATCGACGCCGAACGCTCGCCGGACGCACTTCGCGATCGTCTCGGTGAGCGTGGGGACGACGCTCGCGAGGATCGCGTGCTCGACGCGGCCCGCCTCGACGCCGCGCATCGCGAGCATCTGCTGGACGAGCACGGCGTACTCGTCGGCCGTGCGCGAGCGCGCGCTCTCGCTGCGCACGTGGTGGAGCAGCGCGGCGCCGTCGAAGACGCCGAAGCTGATGTTCGTGTTGCCGACGTCGACGACGAGGAGCATGGCGGCGGAGAGCCTACTCGAAGGGCCTACGCGGGTGTTCATGTCGGCGCGGTTTCCCTGCGTTTTCAGGCGCTTTCGTCGGTCATCGACTACGCTTGTCGCGTGGCCGCCCCCGCGTCCCCGCGCCCGGACAAGGCCGCTCGATCGAGCGGGCGCGGGCGCTCGTTGCGGCCTGCGCGGCGGCGGCGCCTCGATCGCGTGCTCGCGCAGCTCCTCTGCGCGCTGTTCGGCCTGCTCGGGTTCCTGCCGCTCGCCCTCGGCGTGCTCGTGCGCACGTCGAGCGTCCGCGCGTTCGCCGCCCGCGAGACGAGCGCCCTGCTCGCGCGCGAGCTCGGCCTCGCCGCGTCGTACAAGGTCGAGGTCGAGGCGTGGCCGCTGCTCGTCGCCCTCGAGGACGTGCGCGTCGAGGCGTCCGACGGCCTCGGCCCGTTCCTCGAGGTCGAGCGCGTCGCCGTGCGCCCGCGGCCGTTCTCGCTCCTCGCCGGCAAGCTCGACGCGGGCGACGTCGAGGTGATCGGCCCGCGCTTGCGCGCCGTCGTCGAGCACGGCGCCGTCACCAATCTCCGCTACAAGGTCCCCGCGAAGTCGGGCGAGCGCGCCGCGCCCGAGGGTCGGCCGCTCGCGTCGCTCTCGGTCACCGACGCGCGCATCGATCTCACGGTCGACGGCGCGCACGTCGTCGCGCACCAGGTCGACTTCGACGCCTCGACCGAGGACGACGGCGCGCTCGAGCTCGGCGTGCGCACGGGGCCGACGGCGGTGACGCGCACGCACCCCGTGCCCGGCTACCCGGACGAGGACGCCGTCGACGAGGACGTCATCTGCAGGCTCGACGCCCGCGCGCGCCTCGAGGGCGAGAACGTCACCGTGCGCCGCCTCATCGCGAAGGGCTCGCTCGACTTCGACCCCGATCCCGGCACGGCGCCGTCGTGTCAGCTCGTCGCCGGCGACTGGCGCGCCTTCGACGTGTCGGCGTCGGGCATCCACGTGCGGCCGCAGCCGGGCGGCGGGGTCACGGCGTCGGGCCGCGTCCGCGCGACCGTGCCCGTCGCGCTCGCGCACCGGTTCGTGAAGCTCCCGCACGCGACCGGCTCCGTCACGGTCGACCTCGAGGGCGAGTTCGACGGCAAGGGCAGGCTGCCCGTCGTGCGCGGCCACGTGACCGCGGACCAGGTAGGCCTCGACGGCAAGATCTTCTCGACCGAGGTCGGCCTCGACGTCGCGACGAGCGCCGACGGCGTGATCACGGCGAGCGACGTCGACGCGCGCTGGGCCGACGGTCGCCTCCTCTTCGCGAAGGCGACGGTGAAGCCGTTCGAGCCCGGGCTCCCGCTCGAGACGAGCCCGATCACCTTCGAGGGGATCGAGTTCCACGCGCTGCTCCGCGACCTCGGCGTGCACCCGCGCGCGCACGTCGGCTGGACGCTCGAGAAGGGCCGCTTCGAGTCGATGAAGGGCACGCTCGACCCCGTGTCGCTCGACGGTCCGCTCGTCGTGCAGACGCGCGCGTTCGAGATCCTGAGCCACCCGATCGTCGACGCCGCGGGCGAGCGCCGCGACACGTCGCAGCCGTACCCGAGCCGCGGGCACATGTTCGGCGTGCACGAGCCGGCGACGGTGCGCGGCGTCTTCCAGGTGCGGCCGACGGCCATCGTGCTCAACGGCATGCAGGTCGACACGCCGCGATCGCACGTTCGCGCGACGGTGAGCCTCGGCTACGCGAGCTTCCTCGAGCTCGACGTCGCGGCCGGCTCGCGCATCGATCTCGCCGAGCTGTCGCCGCTCGTCGACATCCCGATGGCGGGCGTCGTCACCGTGCAGGCGAGCGGCCGCGGCGGCTTCGATCATCCGAAGTTCGCCGGCGAGATGTCGATCAAGGGCTTCGACTTCGGCGGCTTCGCGGCCGGCGATCTCGAGAGCGCGAAGGTCGCGTTCGAGCCGCTCGTGCTCGAGCTCACCGACGCGCACCTGAAGAAGAACGAGAGCCGCGTGCACGCGTCGCTCGCGCGGTTCGCGTTCGACAAGAAGCACGACGTGCTGGTCGACGCCGACGTCGACACGCGCGAGGGCGCGCACCTCTCCGCGGCCGACTTCTTCCAGGTCTTCCACTTCGACAAGGACCCGCGGTTCGAGGGCATCGCGGGCGTGGTCGACGGACGCGCGCACCTCCACTACGCGCTGAACGGCCCCGAGGACACGTGCGGCGGCGGCCTCTTGCAGGTGAAGACCGCGATGGAGCTCGCGAAGGTCGAGCTCTTCGGCGAGCGCTACCCGAGCGGCAGCGTCGACCTCGACATGACCTGGGACGACCAGGCCGCCGGCGACGCCGGCATGACGCTCGACGTGCGCGCGCTCACGCTGCGCAAGGGCACGGGCTCGCTGCTCGGAACGGTCGCCGTGCGCCACGGCGGGATCCTCACGGGCACCGCGATCGCGACGGGCCTGCCGCTCTCGTCGGTCGACGCCATCGGCCCCATCGGCAAGCAGCTCGACGGCACGGCGTCGTTCGTGGCGACGCTCGGCGGGACGACGCGCGCGGTGGAGGCGAACGCGGACGTCTCCGTCTCGCGGCTCCGCATCGGCACGTCGAGCCTGCCGGCGTCGCGCTTTCACTTCGCGATGGACGCGGCGCGCGGGAAGGCGAAGCGAGGCGACCTCACGCGGTGCCACGACCCCCGCGCCGCGCCGTTCTCTCAGGCCGACTTCGAGCGCGACGAGTCCGCCGGGGCGCTGCGCTTCGACGGCCAGCTCTTCGACGGGCAGATCAAGCTGTCGAACGTCGCCGTCACGCGGCAGAAGCACAAGGTCGTCACGGGCCAGGTCGCCGTCTCCAAGCTCGACCTCGGTACGCTCGCGAACCTGATCCCGGGCATCGCGTTCTCGAGCGGCGCGCCGCCGCGCGGCACGCTGTCGGCGTCGCTCGACGTGAAGAGCTTCCCGGTCGACGCGCCGAGCCACGCCGACGTCACGCTGACGCTCGACGCGCTCGAGGTGGAGCGCGATCACAACTCGGCGCGCCTCCTGGGCAAGAGCGGCGCGATCGTCCTCCGCGACAACCACCTCGAGGTGCCCGAGCTCCGCGTCGAGGCGCGCGGCAAGAGCGGCATCTCGGCCGTGCTGGTCGCCGGCGGCGACATCAAGCACGCGACGACCGCGCCCGAGCTCGACCTCGGCGTGCGCGTCGAGCCGATCGATCTGGCGCGCCTCCCGCGCGACGTGCCCGGGGTCGAGCGCGCGGGCGGCGCGTTCGACGCGGACCTCCACGTGAGCGGCCCCGTCGCGCAGCTCAAGTGGGCGGGCGCCGCGCACCTCCGCAAGGGCGAGCTCAACACGAGCGACCCGCCGCTCGCCTTCGACGAGGTGAACGTCGACCTCGAGGTCGTGCAGGGCGATCTGCGCATCAAGCGCGCGACGGCGCGGCTCGGCGGCGGCACGATCGAGATCACGGGCCGCATGCCCCTCCGCGGACGCGACGCGTTCACCGCGACCGCGACGCTCACCGCGCACGGCGTCCGGCTCAACGTGGCCGAGGGCGTGAACTTCACGACCGACGCGGAGATCGAGGCGACGTACGCGCCCGGCGCGAAGGAGAACGGCCAGCGCAACATCCCCGAGGTGAAGGGCACCGTGTCGCTCGTGTCGTTCAACTACACGCGGCCCATCGTGCTGAGCCTCGACCTCGCGCAGCTCTCGCGGCCGCAGCGCACGAACGTCGACACGTACGACCCCGCGAACGACGTCGTGCACTTCAACCTCAACGTCGTCTCGCCGCGGCCGCTCCGCATCGCGAACAACCTCATCGACATGCAGCTCGACATCGTGGACCCCGGGATCATGCTCTCGGGCACGAACCAGCGCTTCGGCGCGCGCGGCCTGCTGAGGCTGCTCTCGGACTCGAAGCTCCACCTCCGCGGCAACGACTTCACCGTGAAGGAGGGCTTCGTGCGGTTCGACGACCCCACGCGCATCGCGCCGAGCGTCGACATGCGCGCGACGACCGAGTACCGCCGCTACTCGTCGAGCGCGGCGCAGGACAGCGCGGCGTCGGCCGTCGAGGGCGCGGGCGCGAGCTCGGCGACGAACCCGGGCTCGATGACGACCGCGGCGACCATCGCGTCGAACGGCATCTGGCGCATCAACCTGCACGCGCACGGCGACGCCGAGAATTTGAAGGTCGACCTCACGAGCGATCCCGTCTTGAGCCAGGAGGACATCGTGCTCCTGCTCACCGTCGGCATGACGCACGCCGAGCTCGACCGCAGCCAGGGGGCGCTCGGCGAGAGCGTCGGTCTCGAGGCGCTGAGCTCGCTCACCGGCGCCGACACCGCGCTGGCGAAGGCCGTCCCCGTGATCGACGAGTTCCGCTTCGGCAGCTGGTACTCGACCCTGTCGGGCCAGATCGAGCCGACGGTGACCCTCGGCAAGCGCGTGAACGAGAGCGTGCGCGGTGAGGTGACGACCGGCGTGACCGACAACCGCGAGGTGCGCTCGACGCTCGAGTGGAAGCTGTCGAAGCACCTCTCGGTCGAGGGCACCTACGACAACCTCAGCGAGGTGAGCGACTCCGCCCTCGGGAACGTGGGCGCGGATCTGCGGTGGCACATCGAGTTCGAGTAGCGCCGACTACGGGGCCAGGAGGGCATCCAGGAAGGCGATCAGCGGTTGGAACTCGGCCAGTCCAGTGGTCTCGTCCGATACCCAGCGGTGGTCGGTGATCGAGGTCTGAATCGCCTTGCCTGGCTTGAGCATCGCCGTCATCGCCGCGAGTGTCGCCTTCATAGGGCCAGCGGGCTTCGAGAAGTCCTCTCGCTCCTTGCCGTCGAGCTTGGCAAGGTGCGGCGTCGCCACGGCGACATAGTTGACGGCGTCGGCATGAAGCTCGGAGTAGACGTTTGCACCGGCGGAAAGGAGCAGGTTCTCGAGCGTTCCGTTGGATGCACCATCCGGCATCGCGAAGATGCCTGCGCGGGGCGGACCGTGGGCGACGATGTCGGGCGCTTGGGGAACAGGCAGCCCGGCCGACCGCAGCGTTTGCCGCAAGCTGTCGAGGATGACGGCGGCGTCCGAGTCGTCGGTATCGCGGACGATGGCGACGGCTGCGAGCTCGATGCCTTCCTTGCTCATCCCCTCCAAGTCGGTGACGAGCCGTTTCTCGATGCCGCCGAGACCAACCGCGTTCGAGATCACGACGATGTGGCTCTCGTGCGAGCGCTCGTAGAAGAGCGGTGCCGGAACTGCGAGTCGGGCGATGTCGTCCTTGAGTGGCCACTTGAATCCATCGAGCCATCGCTGAGCCGCCTCGGGGAGCGACGCCTTCTGCCCGACGGAGCGAAACGCGCGGCGCCCGATCAGCTTGGCGAGGAACGCGACGTCATGGACGCCCTCCGTGACGACGTAGGTCCAGCCGGTCATCGAAGGTCGAGCCCGCCTTCGCGAAGCATGACGGCGCGTGCGCCGTCGTATCGCCGAACGCGATAGGCGGCGCCGTCGCGTTTCAAGTGGTGCACGGTGAGCTCGTCGATCCCAGTCTGCTCCGCCGCGCGTACCACCGCGTCGATCGCTTCCAAGCTGTGCGTCGTCGCGAGGATCTGCACGCCGGCTTTCTGGGCGGACGCGAGCAGCTTGGCCATGGCGTCCGCGAGCGCTCGGCTGTGGATGCCGGACTCGACCTCGTCGATCAGGAGGAGGCCGCCACTCGCATGCGTGAGCGCGAGGGCGAACGCAGCGGCGCGTCGCAGGCCGTCGCCGAACGACGCGATGTCCACGACTCCGCGCTTGTCGTGGGTGACGCGAATCGCTGGTTTGCCACGCGTCTCGCTCAGGTCGAGGCTTTGCACGCCGGGATCGAAGGCTCGCATCATCTCGACGGCGAGCGCTTTCTGGCCGTGATCGACGGCACCCGCGAGGAGCCCAGCGAGCCGGTGCGTCGAGCGGTGCGTGCTGGTGGTAACGGCGTACGCGCGCCACGTACCATCGACTCGCTTGGGCGCGGTCTTGCCACGTCGGCGGAATCGGAGCTCGTGCTGAGCGTGCGCCCACTGCCCGCCCAGCTCGACGGCGATCGTGAGCTCCGGCTCGGCGCGCTCCGGGCCTTCGTCGCGCGGCTCGCCGACCTCGAGATCGTCGAGCTCGCTCTCCTCCTCAGCACGGCCCCAGACCTCGCGCGCGGTCGCGTGTGCCTGGAGTGACCGCGAGCGGCCGTCGATCGTCCCCGTGATCTCGAGCGACGCCTCGACCGGGCCGTCCTCGAGGTGCAACCCGTTGGACGACGGAAACATCGACCAGAGGCTGTCGACGAGATCGGCGGTCTCGTCGCGAGCGCGCGCCGTCTGCACCCACTGCCCAGGGTCGAACGGGCGCATCAGCAGCGCCGCGGCTTCGAGCACGGAGCTCTTGCCGGCGTTGTTGGGCCCCACGATCAAATTGAAGCGGCTGAGGCCATCCAGCGCCGCGTCGGCCATCCCGCGAAACGGGTGAAGTCGGAGGTCGCTCAGTTGCATGACATGGGATTTCTACCATGCGGGCCGCGACGAAGGTCGGCGGCGTCCGGACCTCTCGGCGCGCGTCTCAGACCGTGGGCGGCGGCGGGGGCTGCTTCTTCGCGCGCTTCTTGCCGGCCTGGATGGCGGCGTTTCGCGTCGCGAAGATCTCCACGACGGGCGCGTACGCCGTGAGCAACGCCGGGTCGGAGGAGGCCGCGTTCTTCAGCTGCTTGTTCACGGCCTCGAGGAGCACCACCGCGTCGCTGATGGCGATCTGGTCGGCCTCGGCGGCGAACTCGGCGAGGGCGGTCGCCGCGGAGGCCAATGCGCCCGCCTTCGTCATGCGATCGGCGATCCCCTTCGCCTGCGCGCCGTCGGGCGCGAACTTGCCGAGGTCGTCCTTGACCTCGGCGCCCCGCGAGCCGAGCAGGCCGAGCGCGGTGAGCACCTCGGCCCGCAGCGTCGCCGCGATCCGGCGCAGGCGCTTCTTCCGCTGCTCGGGGTCCGTCGGCTGGTAGCCGGACGGCGCCTTCGGCACGCCCGCCGCCGCCGTGATCGCGAGGCCGCGCGTGCGCGCGATCGTGTCGTCGAACGCGGCGGCGGGCGCGTACGGCGGCGCGTCGTCGACGTGGGGCGCGCGGCGCGCCGGCTGCTTGACGGGCTTCGCGCTGCCCCCCTTCGGCGCAGCGGCCCGGCTCGCCTTCGTCTTCGTCGTCTTCTTCTTCGACACGCGGTTCACCTCCGCGGCCAGGATATCCACCTGCGCGAGGTAGTCCACTACCTCTCCTAGATGATTCACTACCGGAGGTCTGGTTGACGATCACCGGTTGCGTGATGGGCGACCACCACCACGGTGATGGACGACAACCAGCGCCGCATGGACGATGATCGGCGTGCATGTGATCGAAGCCTACGCCGTCGGCCCGCCCCGCTCGAAGCGCGCGCGGTACACCCGTGTCCAATAGGCGATGAGCCCCGCGCCGACGACGGCCGGAAGCGTCACCACGCCGCCGCCCGCGGCGAGCCACTGTCACACCGCCTCGATGCGTGCTCCTCCAGCCCGTGCTTCGAAGGCTGGACGGTGCGCCGTCCACCGACAGACGGCCCCTGGAGCGCGACCGTCATCCCCGCGTCGACGTGGCTCCTCCACACCGGCTGGCGTCGCCACGGCCTGGT
>DASYCF010000300.1:0-1705 GCA_036500365.1 Byssovorax sp. | reverse complement strand
CGCGAAGAAGCGCCTCGTGTTCCTGTGCGTCGGCAGCTCCGGCGCCGTCTACCCGGCCGCCGGGATCGTCGACGTCGTGAAGGACCTCGGCGCCGAGACGTGGCTCGTCAACGCGGAGCCGGCCGACAACACGGGCAGCTTCGACACCTTCCTCGAGGGCAAGGCGGGTGAGATCCTGCCGACGCTGCTCAGCGCATGACGACGCTGCGCGGCTTCCTCGGCGAGCGGCCGTTCGCGCTGGCGATGTCGTCCGGCTTCTTCGGCTTCTTCGCCCACGCGGGCCTGATGACCGTGCTCGAGGACGAGGGCCTCCTCCCCGCGCGCGTCAGCGGCTCGAGCGCGGGCGCGTTGGTCGGCGGGTTGTGGGCGAGCGGCGTCTCGGCGCGCGCGATCGGCGACGAGCTGCTGCGGCTCGAGCGCAAAGACTTCTGGGATCCACGGCCCGGCCTCGGCCTCCTGCGCGGGCGGCTGTTCGATGAGCGCCTCGGCCGCATCCTCGGCGCGCCGACGTTCGAGGGCGCGCGCGTCCCCGCCGCGATGAGCGTGTTCGACGTGCTCTCGCGGACGACGCGCGTCGTGACCTCGGGCTCGCTCGCGACCGCCATCCGGGCGTCGTGCGCCGTGCCGCTGCTGTTTCACCCCGTCTACCTCGACGGGCGGCCTCAGCTCGACGGCGGGATCCTCGATCGCCCCGGCATCGCCGGCATGCCCGCGGGCGAGCGCGTCCTCTTCCACCACCTCGCGTCGCGTTCCCCGTGGCGCGGAAAGCGCGGCGACGCGATGGAGATCCCGCGCCGCGCCGGCCTGCTCCCGATCGTCCTCGGCGACCTGCCGCGCGTCGGTCCGTTCCGCCTGCCGGAGGGCGCGCGCGCCTTCGAGGTCGCGCGCCGCCGCATGCGCCTCGCGCTCGATCGCGCCGTCGACGACGCGGGCGTGTTCGTGGACGGTTGACGAGGGAGCCATGAAGATCACGACGAGCACGATCGATCTCGAGCGCCTCCGCGCCGTGGTCACGCGGCCCACCGCGGAGGGTGCGTGGCCCGCGATCGTCGCGTACCCGGACATTTTTCAGCTCACCCCGTCGCACCTGCGCCTGACGACGCGCCTCGCCGGCCACGGCTTCGTGGTCGTCTCGCCCGAGATTTACAGCCATTTGGAGGGACGCGGCGCCGTGTTCGACTTCGACGCCGATCGCCAGCGCGCGCTCGACGCCTCGGCGAAGGTCGACGTCGACGAGCTCGACGCCGACATCCAATCCGTCCTCGATCACGTCGCGCCGACTTCGAGCCCGGAGATTGAACAGGAAGGAGAGAAGGCGGGAAGCTCGGAGGAGCGAGGTTTGCTCCGTTCGCTCCAGGCGGGGCGTCGCGGCGTCGGTGTGCTCGGGTGGTGCTTCGGGGGCCACGTCGCCTTTCGCGCCGCGCTCGATCCGCGCGTGAGGGCCGCCGCTTGCTGCTATCCGACGGGGCTTCACGACGGGTCGCTCGGCAAGCGCAAGGTCGACACGCTCGAGCGCTGCGCCGAGATGAAGGGCGACCTCCTGCTGACGTGGGGCCGCGACGACCCGCACGTCCCGGCGCCCGCGCGGGCCAAGATCCACGGCGCCCTCGACGCCGCTGGCGCCCGCTACGAGGCCCGCTTCCACGACGCCGAGCACGCCTTCATGCGCGACGTCGGCCCCCGCTTCGACCCTGGCGCGACGGAC
>DASYCF010000299.1:0-2761 GCA_036500365.1 Byssovorax sp. | reverse complement strand
CGAAGCGGGCCGTCTTGTCGAGCGCGGTCGCGCGATCGAACCACACGTCGAACGCGCCGGGGACCCCAGGCCGCGCGCGCGACGCGTGCGGCGCGGGCTCGCCCTTCTCGAGCCTGGCGAGGACCTGCTGCGCGCGCACGCCCGCGAAGGGGAGCTTGCCGGTGACGCACTGGTACGCGACGACGGCGAGCGCCCACAGATCGCTCGCGGCGTCGTACGGCTCGCCGCGCAAGACCGCAGGGCTCGCGTAGAGGAGCGCCTCGTGGCTCGGCGTCCAGCCCGGGCTCGGCGCGGGCGCGAGGCCGAGGTCGAGCACCTTCGCGACCTCCTCGTCGTCGTTCTTCGTGAGGAACACGTTGTGCGGTCGGAGATCGCCGTGCGCGAGGCCGGCGGCGTGCGCCTTCGACAGCGCGCGGCCGATCTGCGCGACGATCACGGCGACGTCGGCGATGGGCAGGCGCGTGGCCTTGCGGAGTCGCTCCTCGAGGCTCTGCCCCTCGAGCAGCTCGAGCACGACGAACGGCACGCCGTCGTGCACGCCGTGGTCGAGCACCTGCGCCACGTTCTGGCTGCGCAGGCCCGCGGCCGCCGTCGAAGCGCGCGCGACGTGGGCGAGGCGCGCCTCGTCGGCCTGTCCGAGGAAGTGCACGGCGACCTGCGATCCGAGCGCGAGGTGGTCGGCGCACCACACGTGCTTCCTGCCGCCGGGGCGCAGCGGTCGCACCAGGCGATAGCGCCCGCCGATCTCCTGCCCCGGTTGCATCCGCTGGAGTGTACCTCCCGGGCGTCGCCGCCGTCGCGCGCGCCGTGCGCATCCGGGCGTCAGGTTCGTCCCGAGGCGTCCTTCGCGGGCGCCGCACCGCGCGCCGTTTCGGTCTACGCTCGGCGCCTCGTCTCGAGCGGAGGGCGCGCGCGTGTCGTCGTCGGAGGAGCTGTCGAAGGCGGTCGACGCGTGGCCCACGGGCACGCTGCTCGCCGACAAATTCCGCGTCGTGCGCGTCATCGGCAGCGGCGGCATGGGCGTCGTCTACGAGGTCATCCACGAGCTCACGCGCCACCGCCGCGCGCTGAAGACGCTCAACGCGAAGAGCAAGGAGCAGCCGCAGGCGGTCGAGCGCTTCCTGCGCGAGGCGTCGGCCGCGGGCCGCATCGGGAGCCCGCACATCGTCGAGACGTACGACGCGGGCACGCTCGACTCGGGCGAGCCGTACCTCGTGATGGAGCTGCTCGAGGGCGAGACGCTCGAGGGCCGCCTCACGCGCAAGGGCCGCTTCGATCCCGAGGAGATCGTCGCCATCTTCGCGCAGGCGGCCGAGGGCGCGCACGCGGCGCACGAGGCGGGCATCATCCACCGCGACCTCAAGCCCGAGAACCTGTTCCTCGCGAAGACGAAGGACGGCATGCGCGTGAAGCTGCTCGACTTCGGCGTGTCGATCTTCGACGAGCGCCACCGCCTCGAGCGCGCGACGCAGGAGGGCACGCTCCTCGGCACGCCGTTCTACATGTCGCCCGAGCAGGTGCGCGGCGAGACGAAGCTCGACGGCCGCAGCGACGTGTACGCGCTCGGCGTGATGATGCACGAGTGCGCGACCGGCGCGCACCCGTACCCGGCCGAGACGCTGCACGGCGTGATCGCGAACGTGATCGAGAAGAAGCCCGCGCCGCTCGTCGAGGTCGTGCCCGGCTTCCCCGCGTCGCTCGCCGCCGTCACGCACCGCGCGCTCGAGAAGAACGTCGACCTGCGCCTGCCGAGCGCGCGCGCCCTCGCCGAGGCGCTCGCCGCCGTCGCGATCGAGCTCGGCGTGCCCGGCGTCACGCTCGCGCCTGCGTCGGCCGCCGCGGCGGCGTCGTGGATCGCGGCGGTGCCTTCGCAGCGCGCGCCGATGTCGGCCGTGGGCGCGCACAGCGTGCCTCCGCCGCGCGTGACGAGCGGCGCCGCCACGCCGGACCCAGGCGACGTCGAGGCGCCTCCTCCGCAGCGGTCGCTGATGTTGTCGGCGGCGGGCGCGGTGCTCGGCGCGGGGATCGTCGGTGTGATCCTGTTCACGCTGCTCGGGCGCGCGAAGCCCGACCGCGGCGACGCGGCGAGGTCGGAGGCCAGCGCGACGGCGAGCGCGAGCGCGAGCGCGAAGAGCGCGGCGGTGGAGCCTGCGGGGAGCGCACCCGCGGCGACGGCAAGCGCGGCGGCGGTCGCGCCGAGCGCGAGCACGAGCGCGGACGTCGCGGCGCCGTCGGCGTCTGCTCGAGCCCCGAAGCACGGGCCGAAGCCGCGCGACCTCGCCGGGAAGGGCGAGTTCAAGCCGTGAAGGCTGGGTTTTGCCCAGAAAGACGGGCCTCCGCGGCTTGGGGACGCACCTCCGCGCTCTCGAGACGGACCTCCGCGGCTTGACGACGCGCCTCCGCGCTCTGGAGACGGACCTCGGCGCGTTGAGGACGCACCTCCGCGCGCTGGAGATGCACCGCCGCGCTTTGCAGACAGACCTCCGTGGCCTTTGCGCGGCAGTCGGCGGTTGCGCGAGGAGGCAGATGCCGCGCGTGCGCGCGGCCCGCAAGCGCGAAGCATGCGGCGTCGCGGCCGCGCGTCTTGGGAAGAGGTCGGGGAAGGAGAGATGGCGCGGTGGTCAACGGCGTGGTGGCGTCGGCGAGACGGGGGCGGCCTGGAGTCGCGCGGGGTTCGGCTATCGCGCGCCGCCGGGGACCTCGAGCGGGTCGACGAGGCCGTAGCGCTTCCACCCCGTGAGGAGGAGCCATGTCGCGGGTC
>DASYCF010000298.1:0-4569 GCA_036500365.1 Byssovorax sp. | reverse complement strand
CGAGGGCGACTGGCCCGCAGCGGCGCGCGTCGATCGCTACGTGCGGCACGCGCCGGGCGCCGGACGCAACGCGTTCGACGCGCTCCACGCGTTCGCCCGCTGGCCGACGTGGATGTGGGCGAACCGCGAGGTGGCCACGTTCGTCGAGTGGCTGCACCTCCACAACGCGGCGCTGCCCGCTCGCGAGCGCGTCGGCTTCCACGGGCTCGACGTGTACTCGCTCTGGGAGTCGATGAGCGCCGTCGTCGGCTACCTCGACCGGCACGACCCCGAGGCAGGGAGGCGCGCGCGCCGCGCCTACGCGTGCTTCGCGCCGTACGGGGAGGACGCCGAGGCGTACGCGGCGGCGACGACGCTCGTGCCGGCGTCGTGCGAGGACGCGGTCGTGCGCGTGCTCACCGAGCTCCGCGCGGCGCCCGACGCGAGCGGCGGCCTCGACGCGCGCTTCGACGCGGAGCAGAACGCGCTCGTCGCGAAGAACGCCGAGCGCTACTACCGCGCGATGGTGCGCGGCGGCGCGATGAGCTGGAACGTCCGCGACTGGCACATGGTCGAGACGCTCGAGCGCCTCACCGCGCGATACGGCGCGCGCTCGAAGGCGATCGTGTGGGCGCACAACACCCACGTCGGCGACGCGCGCTACACGGACATGCACGCGGAGGGCGAGGTCAACGTGGGTCAGCTCGTACGCGAGCGCCGCGCGCGCGACGGCGTCGTCCTCGTCGGCTTCTCCACGCACCGGGGCCGCGTCGTCGCCGCCGAGGAGTGGGGCGCGCCGATGCAGCGCCTGCGCGTGCCCGAGGCGCGCCCGGGCAGCGTCGAGGACGCGCTCCACCGGGTGGACGTGCCCGTCGCGCTGTACGTCTTCTCCGAGATCACGACGGGCCCCGAGCTCCTCGAGCCGCGCGGACACCGCGCGATCGGGGTCGTGTATCGGCCCGAGTACGAGCGCTTCGGGAACTACGTGCCGAGCGTCCTGCCGCGGCGCTACGACGCGCTCGTGCACGTCGACATCACCTCGCCGACGGCCGCGCTCCACGCCGACTCGTCGCCGCCCGCGCACGACACGCCGGAGACGTACCCCTTCGGCGTGTGACGCTCCCGCGAGCGGGCCGCGCGTCAGTACCTGCGGCGCCACACGAGATCGACCGCCGACGAGCCAGCGTCGCCGACCATCGCGTCGACGCTCCAGCTCCGGTGGAAGCGAAAGTCGAGCGTGAGGGTCGTCTTGTCCGGGTTCTGCCCGGGCGGCGGCGTGCCGAGCGCGTAGGCGACGTCGGCCGACAGGCGCGGCGTCAGCTGGACGACGAGCTCGGGCTTCGGGTTGTCGGAGTCGGACGTGTCGACGCGCGCCTCGACGTCGACGCTCGTCGCGCCCGAGATCGCGCGGTTCAGGCCCTGCGCCATCACGCCGCCGGCGAGGCCGACGCCCTTCGCGGTCGTCGACTCGTCGTTGCTCGCGGGCGTCGAGCCGCCGAGCTGACCGTCGGTCGCGCCGAACAGGACGAGCGCGACGATCTCGTCCTGCGTGTGCGCGGGCTCGCTGCGCATCGTGAGCTTGCCCGTCTTCGGCGTGCCGACGAAGTCCGCGTACACGCGCGTGCCCTCGGGCGCGTCCCAGTACGCCGTCGCGACGATCTGCGGCTGCGCCGGGTCACCCGTGAACGAGACGATGCCGTGATCGAGCGTGAAGCGCTTGCCCTGCACCTCGATGCGGCCGCTCTTCACGATGATCTTGCCGGACGCCTTCGTCGTCGCGCCGACGTCGAACACCGGCGTCCCGGTGACGGTCGCGCGGAGCGACGTGTCGCGCTTGACCTCGACGTCGCCGAGCCGCACCGACGCGTGGATCAGCGAGTCGGACGGCCCCTTCGCCTTCCGCGGCGGACCGAGCGCGACGAGGTCGAAGCCGCTCGCGTGGTGCGCGCCGACGCGCACGTGGTCGTCCGCCTCGAGATCCTGCACGGCGTGACCGGTCGACTGCGGCAAGTTCACGCCGAGCGTCGGGACGTCGACGGTGACGCCGATGCGCTTCTGATCGGGCGAGAGCGCCGCGAGGATCTTGATGTCGCCGTAGGCGCTGCCCATCGGCACGCCCTCGATCGCGATCGGCATCGGCTCGCCCTTCGGGATGCGCACGGCGCCCTCCGCGTGCTGGAGGACGAGCCCGCTCATCGTCGCGTGCGCCGCGGCGGTGACGCTGCCCGTCGCGGCCTGCGCGTAGACATGCTCGACGTTCACGACGCCCCACGGGTCCATCGTCACCTTCGCCTGCACGGCGTGGAGGCGCTCGCCGAGCGCCGGGATCTCGACCACACCCTCGCGCAGCGCGACCGCGCCCGTGACCTTGCCTGCGGCGTTCACGTGGTCGAGGTGCGCCTTCACGTCGGCGTCGAGGCGGCCGTCGAGCTCGCTCAGCACCTCGCGCACGAACGGCGCCACCGCGTCGATGCGCAGGTTCTTCGCGAGGAGCGCGGCGTCGACGGGCGCGCGCGGGTCGATCGTCGGCGCGAGCGCGGCGCCCCAAGCGACGCCGCCCTTGGCGGTCAGATCCGCGTAGCCGTCCGGCTGCTCGACCTGCGCGTGCGCGACGAGCGCGCCCCCCTTGGCCGAGAGGACGGCGCGCACCTTCTCGACGTGCGCGCGCCGCAGCACGACGTCGCTCAGCGTGAGGTCCACGGCGAGCGCGGCGTCACGGTGCAAATCGTCGAGGCGGATCTCGCCGTCGAGCCGGCCGCGCGCGCGCTCGTGCGCGAGGCCTGCGATCGCCTCGAGCGGGAGCGCCGTCACCTTCACGTCTGCCGAGGCGACCCAGGCCGCGCCGAGGCGACCCTGCGCGACGTCGGCCGGATCCGCCGCGAGCGACGCGCGCGCGTCGAGGACGTCGCGCCCGCCGGTCGCCGCGGTCGCGTGGAGATCGCCGCGGCCGCCTGCGTAGCTCGCCTCGAGCGTGACGTCCGTGGGCTGGACCCTTCGCGACGCGTTCCGCGCGAGGAGCTTCTCGCCCTTCGCCGAGAGCCGCGCCACGGGGCGCGACGCGTCGCCCGACACGTCGAGATCGAGCGACACGACGCCGCGACCGGGCACCACCGCGCGGACCATCGACGGGAGCGCCTCGAGGTCGCGCCGCGGCACGTGCGCGTGCGCCGCGACCGTCGCGCGCGCCATCGCGTCCTTCATCGACGTCGTCCCGCGCACCAGCGCGTCGAGCGGCGCGCGCACGTCGGCGCCGAGCTCGGCGAGCCTCCCCTTCGCGTCGTCGAGCGCGAGCGCGGCGTGCGCGACGCCGCTGCGCGCGTCGACCTTCGCCTCCCACGTCGCGTCGATGCCCTCGACGTGCCACGGCGCGGGGCCGAGCGAGCGCACGCCGTCGTCGCCCACCTCGTACGTCTGAACGCCGGCGAGCTCGACGCCCCTCGTCGCGCCGTGCAGATCGAGCGTGGGGACGTCGCCCGCGCGCGCGCGAGACACGCTGCCCTTCATCGACACGGCGCCGATGGCCACGCCGAGCGGCAGCGTGTCCTTCGGCAAGAGCGAGGCGACCTTGGCGAGATCGACGGTCGCGTCGAGCACGGCCTCGCCGGTCGCGCGGACCCACGCCTGCTTCGTCGCGGGCCTGCCGCCGAGCCTCACGCGCGTGAGCGTCACGCCCATCTTGCCCGCGTCGCCGAGCGACGCGCTCACCTCGCCGGTCACGTCGAGGCCGTCGACGGAGCCGCTGACGCGCGCGGCGCCCCCGTCGATCGCCCCGTATCGAACGCCGGTCACGCCGACGTCGACGCGGCCGTGCGCGCCGCGCGCGTCGCTTCGAACGTCGACGTCGAGCGCGGCGTGCCCCGCGGCGTCGACGTCGTCGAGCGCGAGCAGCGCCTTCACGCAGGCGAAGTCGACGTCGGCCGACCTCGCGGTCACCGAGACCGCGCCCGCGCTCGTCCGCAGCGAGGCCTCGAGCGGCGCGCCGAGCCCCGTCACCCGCGCGCCGCGCACGGCGAGCGCGCCGTCCGCGATCGTCACGTCGTCGACCGTGGCGTGCGCCGTCACGTCGCCCCGCGAGACGGTCGCCTCGACCCCGCGCACACGGACGCCGGCGCCGAGCGCGACGACGGCGCGCGAGTCGAACGACGGCGTGCGGCCTGCGCCCTCCCCGGAGGCCGCCACGGTGAACTGATGCTGCGTGCCCGACGCCGCGACGTGGAACGTCGGCAGCGCGTAGCCGCTCGCGGCGAGCCCTGCGCCGTCGACGCGCGCGACGAACCGCGGGTCCGTGAGCGGGCCGTCGGCCGACGCGTGCACGGTCGCGTAGCCGACGCCGACGCCCGAGCGCGCGAAGCGGCTCACGGCCGCGTCGACGGTCGCGCGCATCGCCTTCGACGTGAGGTCGAGGTGGGCCGCGGCCTTCGCGTGAACGGCGCCCCTGCCGAGGCCTCGCACCCGCGTGACCTTCGCGAGGTCGACGTCGGTCGTCAGGACGACGTCGGCGTCCGTCGGCGCGTCGGCGCCCGGGCGCGTCGCGACGCGGGCCTCGACCTCGCTCGGCGCCCCTGGCTCGGACACGAGGCCGGCGACGAC
>DASYCF010000297.1:0-7227 GCA_036500365.1 Byssovorax sp. | reverse complement strand
GTCCGTCGCGCCGCCGCGCTCGGTCGTCGCGAGGCCGGTCAAGATGGCGCGGCGCGCCGCCTCGTCGACGGGGGCGAGCGCGTCACGCCCCGCGACGACGGGCCGCAGCGACGCGTCGCCCGCCCACACGGCCGCGCGATCGTCCTTGCCCATGTGCGCGAGGAGCGCCGCCGTCGCCGCGCGGGCGATGGCGAGCGACGCCGGATCCGTCGCGGCCGACGTGTCGACGACGATCGCGAGGTCGACGCCGCCCGCCGCGAGCGGCACGTCGCTCGTGCGGAGCGGCACCATGACGTAAGCGGCCTCACTTTCAGCGCGTCGGGTCGCGTCGCTCCGATCGCCGGGCGGGAGCGCCTCGAGATCGACCGTGTGCGGCGCCATGTACCCGCGCGGCGTCGCGAGCCCGGCGTCGAAGAGCTCGACCGACAGATCCGCGCGAGGGACCAAGTCGTGCGCGCGGATGACCAGATCATCGCCCTCGCGCACGCCCGCCATGCCGACGCGCACGTCGTCGAGCGGCCCCGCGTCGTGCAGATGCACGCGCGCCGTCATCTCCTCGACGTGCGGGAGCGACGCCTCGGCCCCGTCGGCCGCCATCGGATAGACGTAGAGCCTGCGCTCGCCCTTCGCGCCCGTGCGACCGAGCCACTCGGCGTAGCGCACGATCACGCGCCGCGTGTCGCCCGGGCCGATGGGGTAGAGGCGAGCGCGGTAGACGCCCGGCGCGTCCCACTCGAGCAAGGCCGGATCCTCGGTCGAGCCTTGATAGACGTTCGATTGATACTGTGCGGCGGCCGCGGCCTTCTCCTTGACTCGACCCCACACGGTCACGCCGTCGCGATCGACGCCGAAGCGGTGCAGCGTGGCGCCCTCGGGCGTGCGGAAGCGATAGACGCCCTCGACGACCTCGGAGCTCGGGTTGAAGAACAGCTCGTCGACCTCGGTAATGGCGAGGTCGTGATCGATGGTGACGCGCACGTCGAGCTTTTGAATGGCGAGCGGGAACCGCGGGCTGCCCTGCTCACCAGGCTTGCGCGCGCCGACGGTGCCGACGCCGTAGGGCGACGGCTCGGCCGCGCGGTCGGTCGTCGCGAGCCCGCCGGTCCAGTCCTCCCACGCGAGCGCCGGCGCGAGCGTCGCGTGCGCGCCCTCGACGACGAGGCGCTCGCCCGGCCCGGCCTTCACGGGGCCGTTCTCGCCGAGCTCCTTCGGCTCGTCGCGCGCCGTCGCGTCGGTCCGCACCTCGCCCGCGAGCACGTACGCCTCGGTCTTCGCGCCGTCGACGCTGAGGCTCGCGCGCACGTGCGCGAGGTGGAGCATGCCCGCCGGCGTCGAGAGCTCGGCCGGCGCGCCGCCGGGGGTGTCGACGAAGACCTTGCCCTTGCGGAGCTCCACAGCGTCGGCGTGCAGCGTGAGATCGGCGGGGCCTTGCACGAGGAGCGTGGCGCCGCCGTCGCGCCGGAGCCACGCGAGGCCGGCGTCGGTCACGTGGACGACCTCGCCGTCGACCATGCGCTCGCGCGGATACGGCGCGCGCTCGGCCTCACCCGGGGGCTGCACGGTGACGGCGCGGCGCACGGTGCGGAGCTCGGCCCACGTCTGCGAGCGCGGCAGGAGCGGGTGCTCGTCGCCGTGCTGGTGGCAGGCGCCCGACGCGACGACCAGGGCGACGAGGCTGACGAGGGGCGCGGCGCCGAGCGGGCGGCGGCGACGCGGGTGCGACGCGGGATCAGCGCTGGGGGACGAGGACATGGGAGCTCCGGGCGAGCGCGCGGCTCGACGAACCACGTGGTCGCGAGCGCCGCCGACGTGACACGGCGCGCGGTGTGACGGACCTGGGGCCCGGGAGTTCTGCCCCGCCCCCGCCGGCAATCTACCAGGACAGCCGAGCCCCGCCGGTGTTCCCGCGGTGACGCCGGTCGAAGCTCCGAACGCCGTGACGGCACGCGACGAAACGTGCCGAGTCTGCGCGCGCGGCTCGCTGATTGGCCATGTGGGAGGACCGCTTCGAGGCGTGGGCATTCGCTCCTCGGCGCGCGTTCGAATGAGAAAGGCATCAGCGCGCGCGGCGCAGACGCGGCCACCTCAGGGTGGGCGTAGCGCAGCGCGAGCCCCCCAGTCGGTGACGAGGACCTCGCCGAACTCGCCCACCATCACGTTCGCCGGCTTGAGGTCGCGGTGCAGCACGCCGCGCGCGCGCGCGAACGAGACCGCGTTGCAGAGCTGCAGGAACATGCGCAGGCGCCGCGTGAGGTTCAGCCCGTCGGCGCCGGCCTCGCGCGCCTCGACGATGACCGCCTCGAGCGTGGCGCCGCACACGAGCTTCATGGTCATGAAGAGCTCGCCCTCCGGCGTCAGGCCGAGGTCGTGCACGGGCACGATGTTCGGGTGATCGAGGAGCGCCGTGACGCGCGCCTCCCACAAGAACTGCGCGGCGCCACGACGAGGTCTCCGAAGCTGGCCGACGGAGGAGATGACGTCGGCCTCGTCGCGGCCGTGAATGGCGCGCTCGGGTCGGTTCGTCGGCACGCACGGACGCGTCGCTCGCCGTGGTGTGATCCCGCGTCGCGAGCCGCGGATCCGAACACCGCGGCGAGCACTTTGGTACGCTCGTGACCGTGGCGGACGATATGGAGAGCGGACCGGCATCCAGGATCGAGGCCGGCCGTCGCTGGCTCACGACGCCCCCCACCCCGCTCTCACGACGGGAGCGCCGGTTCTTCCGCGTCGTCTCCATCGGCGCGCCGTTCGGCGCAGCCTTCCACCTCTCGTTCGTCCCGCTCTTCTGGTGGCTCGGCGCACCCGACCTCGCGGTCTACAACGGCTTCGCCACGGCGGTCTGGGTCGCGCTGCTCTTCCTCTTCAGGCGCCGGGCGTACGCGATCGCGATCCCGCTCGCTGCGGCCGAGCTCTGGGCGCAGGCATTCCTCGGCGTCCACGCCGCCGGGTGGCAGCTCGGGTTCCAGTACTTTCTCTTCCTCGGGATCGGCGTCGCGTTCCTGACGCCGGCGTCCCGTCGATGGTCCCTCGGGCTGGCCGTGATGCACGCGCTCGTCCTCTTGCTCCTCTATGTGTACGCCGCCTGGCACGTGCCCGTCTGGGCCATCCCGCCCGCGCTGCTGCGCGCCGCCGGCGCCGTGAACATCCTCATCGCATCCGGCTTCGTCGCGCTCGTCGGCTTCTATTACCTCGACGCGGTGGAGGCCGCGGAGGGCGAGCTCGAGCGGGAGCATGCGCGGAGCGAGGCGCTCCTGCACAACGTCCTGCCCGCGACGATCGCCGACCGCCTCAAGCGCTCGACCGACATCATCGCGGATGCGTTCCCCGAGGCGACGATCCTCTTCGCGGACCTCGTCGGGTTCACGGCGCTCTCGGCGAGTCTCCCGCCCGATCGGCTCGTCGAGATGCTCAACCACGTCTTCTCGCGGTTCGACGATCTCGTCAGGCGGCACGGCGTCGAGAAGATCAAGACCATCGGCGACGCGTACATGGCGGCCGCCGGGATCCCGGTGCCCCGAGCCGACCACGCGGAGGCCCTCGCCGCGCTCGCGCTCGACATCCGCCAGGTGGTGGTCGACTACAACCGCGAGTCGGGCATGGCGCTGTCGCTTCGCATCGGGCTCCACTCCGGGGACGTCGTCGCGGGCGTCATCGGCAAGACGCGGTTTCTCTACGACCTCTGGGGCGACACGGTGAACACGGCGTCCCGCATGGAGTCCCACGGCCTGGCCGGCGAGATCCAGCTGAGCGACGCCACAGCGGCCCTGCTCGATGGCAAGTTCCAGGTCGAGGAGCGCGGCGTCGTGGACGTCAAGGGCAAGGGGCCCATGCGCGCTTTCTTCCTGCGAGGCCGCTTGACGACCGGCGCGCGAAGCGAGTGACCTTCATCGCGGCGCTGTAGGCCGCGCGGACGGGCCCGGTAGATCCCGGACGTCTCGCGGGCGACGCGCTACCAGCTCCGGGCCGCCACCATCGCCGGGAGGGGCGCGCCGGTGCGCGACTCGACGACGCCGAGCCGCAGGTCGAGGTAGCGGTTGTACTCCGTGATGTGGAGGTTGCCGACGATCAGGATGCCGAGCCGACTCGACGCATACAGGCCGACCGCCGTCCAGCCGAGCACGGACCTGGCCTGCGGCGAGAGGGCCCCCTCGCCGGCGATCGCCGACGCCCCGAAGCCGAGGGGCACGACGCCGCCGAGGATCCAGTCGAACACCACCGCCGAGGGGCGCACCTCGCCGAACACCTTCTGCTCGAGCGCGCAGGACCCGACGATGGGGACCAGCATCTCGAGGCTCAACGTCAGGCGGTCGGCGAGCAAGGAGGGTCGCCGGCTGGCGTCGAACGGGGCCCCGTCAGCACGGATCGTCATCGCGTCGACGTGCGCGTGTATGCCCTCGTTGTTCAGCGCATCCGCCGAGGCGACGCGTGGCGCGAGCGAGATCGCCCCGGCCAGCGCCGCTCCGACCGCCACCGAGGCCGCGCAGCGCCGTCGCGTCGTCGCGCTCGGCGCCGTCACCGTGCGCGCCGGCCCATCGACCCGCGCGCCGACGGCGCCGCAGGGAGGTTCGTCCGCTTCACGGCCCGAGTCTACGCGCGGCGATGCAATGGTGGAAGCGACGAACGCGACCCGGCCGACGGCGCGCGCCGCCGCACCCTTGCCCTCACGGCGCCACGCAGCGGACGCGGAGCGGGGCAGAGAGGAGGTCGTTGTGCGTGCGTCCGTCGAAGAAGCTCACGTAGTCGGCGACGCCGGCCTCGCGGTCGACCGAGCTCGTCCAGAAGAAGTCGTCCGGCGTGAGGGGGAAGGCGGCCTGATCGATCGCGGGGTCGCAGTACTGCGGCCGGCCGGCCTCGAGGCCGCCCGCGTCGAGCACGATGGACTCGAGCTCGGCCAACGTCGGCAGTCGCCAATCGGCGCGGCCGCCGAGGACGAGCTCGCGACACACGTTCGCGGCGCGCGCGTGGTCGACGCGCGGCGGGACGTTGCGCTGCCACACGACGTGCGTCTCGGCGTCCCACACGACGTCGTCGTTCGCGAGGTAGCGCCCAGGTTCGACGCACATCGGCTTGCAGCCCTTGCCGCACACGGGCGTGGTCCTCTGGAAGGCTCCTCCGCTCAAGTCCTCGGTCGCGGAGTCGGTGACGCCCAGGGACTCCGACTCGGCGGCTGACGCGCAGCCGACGAGGAGGTGCGCCGCAGCGACGGCGAACGCGAGCGCGAAGCCGCGCGGTGCGAGGCAGACGGATCGCGAAACACGGGGAGACGGCGTGGCAGCTTCCGCTTTGGGTTGCGCGTCTGCGGCGTCGAGGCGGCGCTCGTCGTCGTCGTACCGTCGCTCGTCGGCGAGGATCTCCTCCTCGGTCATGGGGTGCACGTCGCGCATCCGGCGCCGTGGATCGTCGCCGATGACGGCCTTGCCGACGCCGACCCCGAGCCCGTACCCGAACCAACGTTGAAACCAGCCCATCGGACCGCCTCTCCGGACGTGCGCCCGACCCGAGTCGAGCAAGGCGCAAGCCACGCGGACGGGGCGCATTCGAGGCGGATCCGCTGCCCTGCACGCAGGCAGCGTTGCCACATGGGTCGGAATTGCCGCGCGAGGCCGGTGTCGTGGGACAATCGGTCTCGATGACGCTCACGCGGCGAAACGGCGCGGATCTCTGGGTCGAGGACGCGGGCGGCGCCGGCTAGACGATCGTCTGAGCCACGGTTTGCTCTTCCGCACGGCGCTGTTCGGCCCGCAGATCGCGGCGCTGCGGGGCGCCTTCGATGCGTCGCGTACGACCACCGCGGACAGGGCCGCAGCGAGCGGTCGACGGAGCGCAGCATTTCCATGGAGCTCTTGCTCCAGGACGCGGCGACGCTCGTCGAGCACCTGGGCGTCGGCGCCGTGCACTTCGTCGGGCTGTCGATGGGCGGCTTCGTCGGGATGCGGCTCGCTGCGGGCAGGCCCGACCTCGTGCGATCGCTCGTGCTGCTCGAGACGTCCGCCGCGCCGGAGCCCGGGGAGAACGTCGGTCGCTACCGCGCGATGTCGCTCGCCGCGCGCGCGTTCGGCGTCGCGCCGCTCGCGGACCGCGTGATGCGGATCCTGTTCGGCCGGAGCTCGCTCGAGGACCCGGCGCGGCGCGAGGAGGTCGCGAGGTGGCGTGCGCTCGCGCTCGAGGACGACCGCAGCGTGTGGCGCGCCGTGAACGGCGTGATCGACCGGGTCGCGATCACGCCCGAGCTCGCGCGCGCGGGCGCTCGCGATCAGGGTATCGTCGGCGGATGAGCTTCATCGCCGCTGCCTCGGACGTGGTCGGCGCGTCGCCGGGGCGCTGCTTCGAGCGGTTCGTCGACTTCTCGACCTGGCGCGACTGGATGCCGAGGTCGTTCCGCCCCGTGCGCGGGCCGTCGCGCGCGCTGAGGCCGGGAGACGAGCTCGTCGTCCGCATCGGCGTCGCGCGGGGCGTGTCGCTGCCGGCGCGCTTGACGGTGTGTCACGTCGACGCCGGGCGCCGGGTCGGCTGGCGCGGCGGCCCCGCGGGGGTTCTCGTCGGCGAGCACGATTTCCTGTTCGAGGATGGCGACGGCGTGGGCGAGGGCACGCGCGTGCGCTCCCACGAGGTCTGGTCGGGTGCGCTCACGCACGTTCCCCCGCTGGCGCGCAGGCTGCGGCGGGACGCCGAGCGCGTGGGCGCGGAGCAGATCGCCGCCTTCAAGGCTTGGATCGAGCGCGGCTGAGGCTTTCGACCGGACGCCGGTGGACGAGAAGAGAGGGGGATCCGCGTCGTCCGAGGGTGGCCCGAGGGTGACGGATGCCGGGCGTGCGCCCGGCCCGCTGTTGCCATGGGTGGCGTGGTGGCCGCGCTGCCGGGGGAGGCAGCGAAGAGGGGGTGTAGGTGGCGCCCTGGGGCGCGAGACGGTCAGGCCGGCGTCTACTTGGCTGCTCCGCGTGGGCTGGCGCCGCCATGGGTTGATCGATCCACTCGAGGTTCCAGGGCTTAGGTCATGATGAACCCGAGCACCGACGAGGTGCGCGCGCTCGACGCGCGAAAGAAGCCCGCGAGCGCGCGAGCCGGAGGGCGCGCGACGTGCGGTTGGTCTATGAAGCGCGCATGGCTTGCTGGTCCTTCGCTTCGCTCCTCGACGTTCTCCTCATCCTGTCGCTCGCGGCCTGCGCGGCGGATCCGGCGCCGCTCGTCGCGCCGGGTGCGGCTCCGGCGGCGATCGCCGAGTTTGGG
>DASYCF010000296.1:0-3321 GCA_036500365.1 Byssovorax sp. | reverse complement strand
TTGGGTTCCGCGTCGGTGCTTCGTTCGCGGAGCGCGGCCTCGATATCCCGTTTTCGTACGTCCTCCGCGCTCTGCTGGCAGCTCGCCAAGGACGCGTCGTTCTTGCACGCGGCCTTCGCCGTCCCGGCCTTCATCTGCGCCGCGGCGCGGTCACGTGCGAGCTGGATGTCGACGCTCGCGAGCGCCGCGCCGACCTTCGGATCATTGGACGTCGTGAGGACGAACACGCAGTACGTCGCGCTCGCTCGGTAGAACGACGGTTCGGCCGAAACGAGCACCTTGTAGGTCTGCTTCGTCGTGTCGCCGTCGGCGCGCTGCCAGGCGGTGCTGGCGGACGCGCTGTAGGATGCGAGCGCGCTCGACCACAGCGCTTTGGCGTCGAACGTCCCGGATGGGGGCGCCTTCGTCCCGGCGCTCAGGTCACCGAGCTTCTTCGTGACCTCACCGCAATCGGGCGCGCTGTCGAACAGCCAAGGCTGCCCTGCGCGCACGAGGATCGCCTGCACCCTCGAGACCGACGCGTTCGCATCGCCCGTCAAATAGAAGCTCGCGCCGACGGGAAGATCCTTGTCGGGCCCGGCGGCGGTCATCGTGATCGTCGGGATCGTCGCCGTGTCCGCCGCGGCGATGCCAGAGGCCCCCATCGCGACCGCCGCCATCGACATCGTTCGTAGCCACCGGCCCGGACGCGGTGTGGTCTTCATCTCCCCCCATCACTCCCCCGACGTTCGTCGCGATTGACGGAATCGTCGAAGCAAGGAGCGTCAGCGGATGCCGGAAGCGCCGCTATTACCCTTTTAGGGTGAGACGCGCTCGATCCAGCTAGGGGTGACGCGTCACCCCATGAGGCGGGAGACGGCCTTCTTCACGTACACCCGCACCATCTCACGTCGCCACCCCGCGTCGTCGTCGAGGTTCGTCAGCGGTTTGCACTCGGCGAACGCCCCCGCCGCGAGCTCCTCGGGCAGCGTCGCCATCGCCGCCCCGGTACCGACCTTGGCCGCCGCCCGCACGCGCCTCGGCTTCGCGCCGAGCGCGCTCACCACCACGTCCGCCGCGCGCACGGCGTCGCCCTCGAAATCGAGCCGCGCCGCCACCGACAGCAGCGGAAAATCGATCGCGCCCCTCCGCCGCAGCTTCTCGAACGCGCTCTTTCGCCCAGCGAGGACCGGCACGCGCACGCGCGTCACCACCTCGTCGACGGCGAGGTCGTTGTTCTTCACGCCGTCGGCCGTCCAAAAATCGCTCGCCGGCACGCGGCGCACGCCCGCCTTGCCGACGATCTCGATCTCCGCCTCGAGCGCGATCAGCGCGGGCGCCGAGTCGTTCGACGCCGCCGCGACGCACTTCGCGCCGCCCTTCACGACGTGGCAGACGGTGCCGTCCTTCTTCAGGCAAAAGCCCAGCGACTTGCGCCAGAAGTACGTCTGGTTGACCCAGCGGCAGCGCGTGTCGAGGCAGACGTTGCCGCCGACGGTGCCCATCGCGCGGTGATGCGGGCCGCCGACGGCGCCGCACGCCTCGGCCAGGGCGGGCGCGGCGCGGCGCACGAGCAGGCTCTCCGCCGCGTCGGCCAGGCGCACGCCGGCGCCGACGACGAGGTGCTCGCCCGCGCCGTCGTCGGGCTCGAGCGCGACGCGCGTGAGCTCGCTCACGCCGCGCAGGCTCACGAGGTGCTCCGGCTCCGTGATGCCTTGCTTCATGTTCGGCAAGAGATCGGTCCCGCCGGCGACGAGGCGCGCGTTCGGGAGCTCGCCGAGCATCGCGACGGCTTCGGCGACGGTCTTGGGCCGGTGCAGGCCGAAGATGGGCAGCGGGAGCATTCGCTACTCCGCCGCCTCGGCGCGCTTCTCCCGCGCGCGCTTCTCGCGAAGCAACGCGAGCACGCGCGACGGCGTGAACGGCAGCCGATCGACGCGCACGCCGACCGCGTCGAAGATCGCGTTCGCGATCGCCGGGATCGACGGGTGCAGCGGCCCCTCGCCGGCCTCCTTCGCGCCCTTCGGACCCTCGGGGTCGAGCGACTCGACGATGAGCGCGCGCAGATCAGGCACGTCGAGGCTCGTCGGGATTTTGTAGTCGAGGAGGTTCGGTCCCATGTGGAGGCCGCTCTCGCCGATGACGTGCTCCTCGAGCACGGCCTCGGCGGCGCCCATGTACGCGCTGCCTTCCATTTGACCCTCGACGATCGTGGGGCAGATGGCCTTGCCGCAGTCGTGCGCGACCCAGATCGTCTTGATGTCGACCTTGCCCGTGTCGGCGTCGACCTCGACCTCGGCCACGTGCGCGGTGAACGAGTACGCGGGCGACGCGCCGATGGTGCCGCCGCGGTAGTCGCCGCCGAGCTCGGGCGTGTTGTAGTAGCCGGTCGCGCCGAGCGTCCCGAACTTCGCCTCGGCGAGCTGGATCGCCTCCGTCACGTCGACGCCGCGCGTCGGGTTCGCCGCGACGACGAGCGCGCCGCGCGTGACGAGGATCTCGCGCGGCGTGACGCCGAGCTTCTCCGCGACGGCGTCGACCATCTTGTGCTTCACCTGCTGCGCCGCGTGGAGCGCGGCGTTGCCGTTCATGAACGTGCCGCGCGACGAGTACGCCCCGAGGTCGACGGGCGTGAGATCCGTGTCCCCCGAGACGACGCGGATCGCGCCCAGGTCGAGGCCGAGCTCGTCGGCGACGAGCACCGCGAGCAGCACGTCGCAGCCCTGGCCGATCTCGCTCTGGCCGCTGAAGACGGTGACGACGCCGGAGCGATCGACCTTCAGCTGCACGGCGCTCTGGGGCATGGGGTTCGGGTAGATGCAGTAGTTCGTCCCGCTGATGTACGCGCTCGCGGCGACGCCGAGGCCCCGGCCGTAGCCGAGCTTGCCGCGCCGCTCCTTCCACTTGCTGGACGCCTCGACGCGCGCGAGGCACTCGGCCGCGCCGTTCGAGGTGACGCGCAGGCCGTTGAGCGTCTTGGCGTTCGGGAGGACGAGGTTCTTGCGGCGAAGCTCGATCGGATCCATCGCGAGCTTCTCGGCGATCTTGTCGAGGCTCACCTCGAAGGCGAAGCGCGGCTGGACGCTGCCGTGCCCGCGCTTCGGCCCGCAGGGCGGCTTGTTGGTGAAGTAGCGCGTCGAGCTGAATCGATACGACTCGGCGAACGCGGGCAGCGTCAAGAGCTGACCCGAGTAATAGGCGGTGACGAGCCCGAACGACGAATAGGCGCCGCCGTCGATCGCGGTCTTGGTGTCGACCGCGAGGAGCTTGCCGTCGCTCGCGGCTCCGACCTTCATCTGCATCCGCATCGGGTGTCGACCGCGGTGGGCGTAGAACTCTTCT
>DASYCF010000295.1:0-3023 GCA_036500365.1 Byssovorax sp. | reverse complement strand
GCCTTGGTAGACGCGGAGGTAGGTCAGCTGCCCGTAGCGGCCGTCTTCGAGCTTGAAGGCGAGCATCACGAGCGGCTGAGTGACGTCGCTGGTGAGCTCGACCTTCGCCTCGTCCTTCTCGAGATCCACCGCCTGGTTCTTGATGTCGGACGGGTTCGGCAGGTACGCGCCGACGCCGTCGAGGAGGAGCTGCACGGCCTTGTTCTTGTAGGCCGAGCCCATCATCACGGGCGCGATCTGGAGGTTCACGGTCGCCTTGCGGATCGCCGCGACGACGACCTCCTCGGTGACCTTCTCCTCGAGGATGGCCTCGGTGAGCTCGTCCGAGAACATGCTCAGCGCGTCGAGCATGTCCTCGCGCGTCTTCGCGGCCTCGGCCTGCATCGACTCGGGGATGTCGCCCTCGATGATCTTCTCGCCGTTCGCGCCCTCGAAGCGGAACGACCTCATCTTCACGAGGTCGACGACGCCCTCGAACTTGTCCTCGAGCCCGATCGGGAGCTGCAAGAGCACCGGGTTCAGGTTGAGCTTCTCGCGCAGCTGGTCGCGCACGCGGAGCGGGTTCGCGCCGGCGCGGTCGCACTTGTTGACGAAGGCGATGCGCGGGACGCCGTAGCGGCGCATCTGCCGGTCGACCGTGAGCGACTGCGACTGCACGCCCGCGACCGCGCAGAGCACGAGCACGGCGCCGTCGAGCACGCGGAGCGCGCGCTCGACCTCGATCGTGAAGTCGACGTGCCCGGGCGTGTCGATGATGTTGATGTGGTGCTGCTGCCACGTGCAGTGCGTCGCCGCGGACTGGATGGTGATCCCGCGCTCGCGCTCGAGATCCATCGAGTCCATCTTCGCGCCGACGCCGTCCTTGCCCTTGACGTCGTGGATGGCGTGGATCCGCTTCGTATAGAAGAGGATGCGCTCGGTCAGCGTGGTCTTTCCCGAGTCGATGTGCGCGCTGATGCCGATGTTCCTGAGCTTCTCGAGTTCCGTGGTCACAAAGGACTCCGTGCGCGCCCTCGCGCGTGTCGCCTCGGTCGCCGGCGATGCCGGTGTTCGAGGGGCGGACGCGCAGGTTCGCGGATGCGACCTTGCGCGCGCGCGGAACGCCTCTCCGCGCTGAAGCCGAAGCTTCCCGAGCGGCGCCGCGTGCTGCGGCTCCGTACTCCCGTTCGCGCGGCCGTATAATGTTTCCGCGGTCTTCGCGCCACCGAAAACACGGTGACTGCCCTATTTTTCAGCTAAAACAGGAGATTCTGGTGCACCGCTCGGGGTCGATTGGGAGCGCTACTTGGGCTGGATGCGCGGCAGGCCGACCGTCTCGTCCCACTCGCTGCCGTAGCCGTCGTAGTGCACGCGGTAGCGCTCCTGGCCGACGATGCCGGTCACGCGCGCGGCGTACATCGTGCCGTGCCACTCGACGCGCACCTGGTCGCCGATCTTGTAGAGGTTCGTCTGCGCGGCCTGCATGGCCTTCGTGCGCACCTTCTCGGGCGGCTCGGGCACCGACTCGGGCGTCCCCTCGACGAGGCCCTTGATGCGGTCGCGCGTGACCTCCTCGTCCCAGATCGCGTCGTACCCGTCGAAATGGATGCGGTACTTCCCGCGGTTCTGCGGGTTCGGGAGGATGACGCCCGGGTACTTCTTGTCCTTCTCCCACTCGACCCACACGTGATCGCCGACGTCGTACGCGTGCTTGCACGCCGACGAGCTGACGAGCACGACGGCGAGGAGGAGCGACGGGACGAGGCGCACGGTCAGCGTGCCCCCGCGTTAGCGCCGGCGTTCGCGACGTGCAAGGCGGCGAGGGGGCGCGCGTAGCGCGAGCGCCACGCGCCTTCGAAGACCTGGGCGGCGCGCGCGGTGAGCCCGCCGCCGGCCGCGAAGAGCGAGACGTTGCGGCTGTGGACGAAGTAGTCGCCCTCCCAGTTGCTCGTGCCGACCCACGCGCGGTCGTCGTCGAACACGGCGTACTTCGCGTGGGCGACGCGCGCGAACGGGATATCACCGCTCGAGTGCGGGGGGATCGCGATCACCTTCACCTCGACGTTCGGCAGCGTCGCGAGCGCCGCGACGGCGGCGTCCTCTTCGCCCCAGGTCGACACGAGGAGCTCGACGTGCACGCCGCGCGCGGCGGCGGCGCGCAGGGCGTCGTCGAGGGCGCGGAACTCGGAGCCGTCGCGGTTCTTCGTCTTGTAGGTGAGCACCTCGACGCGGATGGTGCGCTTCGCCGCGCCGATCCAAGCGACGAGGCGCGGCAGCTCCGACCACGCGGCGCCGCCGGCGTTCGCCTCGGGGCTCACGCCGAGCGTGAGCGGACCGTCGACGAACGGGCCGAGGTCCGCCGTCGTGTGCGCCCAGTCGGCCTCGAACACGCGCAGGAGCGGCTTCACGATGGCCGCGTCGCTCGTGCGCGCGCCGATCTCGAAGATGTGGTCGAGCGAGCGCCAGTCGAAGTTCTCGCTGCCGACGTACGCGTCCGCGCCGTCGACGACGAAGTACTTCGCGTGGAGCACGCCGGGCTTGAGGTCGAGGCGACGCACCTCCACGTTCGGGAGCTTCGCCCACGCGTCGGGCACCTCGGGGTACTTCGCGTGGAAGAGCTCGTCGACGAGGAGCCGCACGTGGACGCCGCGCGCGGCGGCGCGCTCGATCTCGACGAGCACGGCGTGGAGGCGCGAGCCGGGCGCGTCGCTGACGTAGAACTCCGCGAGGTCGATCGACCGACGCGCGCCGCGGATCATCTCGAGCCACACGTCGGCGGCGTCGGGCACACCGGCGAGCGCGAGGTCGGTCTCGCGTGGGATCGACTCCACGAGCTCCGATCGCGCAGCAGGCGCGGGCCGGGCGACGGTCGGAGGCGGCGCGATGCTCGTGGCGGGCCGCGCTCCGCCCGCGCACGCCGCCAGCGACAGGGCGAGCGCGAGCGCGCGGAGCTTCGACGTCGGACGACGCATCGAGGGCGCGGAGTGTACGCCCGACCGCGCTACGGGCGACGCGTGAACCACCTCGACGCGGCGCGGACGACG
>DASYCF010000294.1:0-1637 GCA_036500365.1 Byssovorax sp. | reverse complement strand
GCGCGGGTCGTCGCGCTCGCGCGCGCGGCGCTGGCCGTCGCGCTCGGGCACCTCGGCGACCTCGAGCCCGCGAAGGCCGCCGCGCTCGACGCGCTCCGGGCGTTCACGTCGCACGGCGACACGCGCGCGGAGGCGATTACGCGGGCGCATTTCGCTCGGCTCTGCGACGCGTCGGGGGACGCCGCCGGGGCGCTGCGCGAGGCGCGCGCCGCGTCTGCCGCGCTCGCGCCCTTGCCCGCCGCGCACGCGTACGCGCTCGCCGTCGAGTCGCGCGCGCTCGGCCACCGCGGCGACGTCGATGGCGCCCTCGCCGCCGCGTCGCGGGCCTCGCAGATCCTCGACCGGCTCGGCGCGCTCGCCGAGGGAGAGGCCTTCGTGCGGCTCGCGCACGTCGAGGCGCTGATCGCCGCCGGTCGGCCCGCGCGCCCCGCGCTCGACGCCGCCGCGCGCCGCCTCCACGAGCGCGCCGCGCGCATCGAGCCGCCCGGCGCCCGCCGCGCCTTCCTCGAGCGCATCGTCGAGCACCGTCGCACCCTCGAGCTCGCCGCCCGCGGGTAGCGCCACGGCTCTCCGGTGACGGTACCGCGCACGCCGATCGTGAGCTAAGGTGCGCCGGTCATGATGATCCGCCGCTTCACCTTGGCCGCGCTCGTCCTCGCGGCGCCGCTTGTCTTTGCAGCGTGCAAGAAGGACGCGAGCCTCCGCGCCTCGAAGTCCGACTGCGACGATGCCTGCACGCATGCGACCGCGCTCCACAGCGGAAAGCAGGACCCGTTCGGCAAGCGCTGTCCCCAGCTCTGCATCAACCGCGAGTGGACCGTCGGCGACGCGCGCTGCGTCAGCGACGCGAAGGCGTTCTCCGACGTGAAGAACTGCGGCGCCGTCGCCAAGGCGATGATCGACTTGAAAGAGGCGCGCGCCGGCCGGCACGGTCGTCCGCACCGCCGCCGCGGCGGCCCCGGCCGCCAGGGCGACGACGGGCAGGATCAGGCGGCCGACGCGCCCAGCGCAGCTCCGTCTGCCGCAGCTTCGTCTGCCGCAGCTCCGTCTGCCGCGCCCGCGGCCGAGCCCGCGAAGTAGCGCGGGCGGCCGGAGCACGCGTGGCGCGGGTCCTCATCGTCGACGACTCGGCGATCGATCGCCGGCTCGCCGGCGGGCTCGTCTCGCGTCGCGCCGACATGGAGGCCGTGTTCGCGGAGAACGGGCGCGAGGCGCTCGAGGTCATCGCCGCCGTCGCGCCCGACGTCGTGCTGACCGACCTGCAGATGCCCGAGATGGACGGCCTCGAGCTCGTCGAGGCGGTGCGCGCGCGCTTCCCCGCGACGCCCGTCGTGCTGATGACGGCGCACGGCAGCGAGGAGATCGCCGTGCGGGCGCTGCAGCACGGCGCCGCCAGCTACGTGCCGAAGCGGAGCCTCGCGCGGGAGCTCCTCGCCACGCTCGACAACGTGCTCGACGTCACGCGCGCCGGCCGCGACGAGGGGCGCGCGCTCGCGCTCGTCGAGTCGACCGCGGCGTCGTTCGTCCTCGGCTCCGACCTCGACGACCTGGCCGCCGTCGTCGGCTTCCTCGAGAAGGACCTGCGCCGCGCGCCGTCGTGCGACGAGACCGCGCGCATCCAGATCGGCGTCGCGCTG
>DASYCF010000293.1:0-1894 GCA_036500365.1 Byssovorax sp. | reverse complement strand
CGAGCACGATCATGAGCGGAGCCTCGCGGATGCGGTACGCCGCGCGCGTCGAGCGCCTCGGCCGCCGTCTGGTGGAGGCGCCGCTGGTCGGCCTCGCCGAGCTGCTCGCGGAGCCGCTCGCGGAGGCTGTCGTGCACGAAGCGGTGCCGCTGCGAGTCGGGCGCCCCGACGACGCCCGCGCGCTCGGCGTCGGCCAGCGCATAGTCGACGTCCGAGCGCGCGAGCATCAGCACGTCGGCGAGCAGCTGATCCTCGAACTCCGTGCCGAGGAGCGCCGCCGCCTCGAGCACGTGCTGCGTCGCGGGGGGCAGCTGGGCGATGCGGCGCCCGAGCAGCGCGAGCGACTGCCGCGGGAGCTCCGCGCGCTCGACGCGGCTCTCGTCGACGACCCACTCCCCGCCGTGCGGCCGAAGCCCGCCGTCGTCGAGCATCGCCCCGAGGACCTCGAGCACGCCGAGCGGCGTGTCGTCCGCGAGCACGGCGACACGACGCGCGAGATCAGGGTCGCTCGCGTCGGCGCCGAGGTGACCGCGCACGAGCGCCCCGATCTGCTCGCGCGAGAGCGGGCCGAGATCGATCGCGAGGACGCGGCTCTGATCGAGCTCGCGCAGCCGCTGCATCTCGGCGTCGAGCGCCGCGTTCGCCTGCGGCCGCGCGCCGCCCACGCGCCGCGCGAGCACGATCATGAGCGGAGCCTCGCGGATGCGGTACGCCGCGCGCACCAGCGCGTCGCGGCTGACCGGATCGATCCACTGCATGTCGTCGACCAACACGAGCAGCGGCCCGCCGCCGCGCGCGAGCCGGACGAGGAGCTCCGCCGCGGCCTCGGGCATCGATCCCGAGCCGAGCGTGCGCTGCGGCGCCCGCGTCATCGCGTACTCGGCGAGGCAAGGCGCCGCGAGGACGGCGACCGGGGCGAGCTCGTCGCGGAGGGCGGCGCGGAGCGCGCTCTCGATGGCCGCGCGTTCGGTCGGGCGCGCGCGCTTGGCCACGGCCACGTAGCCGTCGAGCAGCGCGCGGAGGGCGGTGAGCGGCGGCTGACCCTCACGGCACCGCACCTCGACGCAGCGCACGCCGCCGCCGGTGCGCAGCGCCGCCGCGACGGACGTCATGATGCGGGACTTGCCCGCGCCCCGGGGCCCCTCGATGAGCGCGAGGCGTCCGGAGCCGGCCGCCAGATCCTGGGCCGCCTCGGTCAGCTTGCGGAGCTCCGCGCTGCGCACGACGGAGACGCCTTGCTGCTCGTTCGGCGCGTACCCGCTGGCACCGGCGACCGGGAGGTTGCGCGTGGCGAGCCGGAGGTCGGCGAGCAGCGCGCTCGCGTCGGGGTAGCGATCGCGCGCCGCGGGCGCGAGCAGGCCCGTGAGGATGGTGGCGAGGTCGGCGCGCACGGACGCCGCCTCGAGCTCCTCGGCCACGCTCGGCGCGGGTGATCGCGCGTCCGGGCCGTTGCCCGGCAACCACCCGACGCACGCCTCGAAGAGGACGCGGCCGAGCGAGTAGAGATCGCTCCGCGCGTCGACGCGGGCGGGCATGTCGAACTGCTCCGGCGCGGCGTACGCAGGCGTCCCCGAGCCGTCGTGCGGGCGGAGGTTCGGGTCGATCGGCGCAGCGAAGCCGAAGTCGACGAGGCGCACGTTGCCGCTCGGCTCGAGGACGACGTTGCGCGGCTTCACGTCGCGGTGCACGAGCTCCGCGCCGTGCACGGCGGCGAGCGTGTCGGCGAGCTTCCCCGCGAGCGCGAGGACCTCTTCTTGCGGGAGCGCGCGCCCCGCGAGCCGATCGGCGAGCGTCTCGCCGCGGACCAGCTCCATGACGAGGAAGGGCCTGCCGTCGATCTCGCCGACCTCGCGCACGGCCGGGAGTCCCGGGTGGCGCACGCGCGCGAGCGCGA
>DASYCF010000292.1:0-5054 GCA_036500365.1 Byssovorax sp. | reverse complement strand
CTGGCAGCACTGGCCGGGTCAAGACCACGGCACCGAGTGCAACGAGCAGGGCAGCCTCGCGTCGAACCCGAGCTACTGCTCGGGCGCCGGCGTGAACAAGTACGAGCCCATCCTCGCCGACTCGTTCTCGAGCGACCTCATCCCCGCGCTCAACGAGTTCGCGAGCGTCGTCACGACGATGGCGAGCATCCAGGTGCAGCGCGGCCCGCACGCAGGTGAGACGTGGAGCGCCGCCGAGGTGCTCGAGAAGATGACGAAGATCCTCTTCGACCAGGGCTACGCGCAGTCGGTGCACATGGTCGATCGCCACGGCGGCCACACCGCCACCTGGGTCGACGGCACGCCGCAGGCGCAGCTCACGCCGTTCACGCTCTTCGCCGACGCGCTCCACAAGATGGACACGACGTTCGATCAGGGCGCGTGCTCGTGCGCCGGCCTCACCGGTCAGGCGGCGAGCACGTGCCAGAGCCACGCGACCGCCTGCCAGGCCGACGCGACCACGCGCGAGGGCATGTGGAAGCGGGCGCGCTCGCAGCTCGTCGACGAGTTCTTCACCATCGACGGCACGGGCTCGAGCGCGCGCTTCGACAACCCGGCCACGCCGAAGGCGCTCGTCACCATCGTGCAGGTCCTCCGCGAGCAGCTGAACGCGAACTGCCCCACGCGCGAGACCGGCGGCGGCTGCGCCTGGGCGAAGACCGAGCTCGCGCAGAAGCTCCAAGACACGATCAGCGGCCCGCTGTTCGCCGGCGTCATGGACGTGCAGGAGTCGGTGCGCGCGAACGACGACGCGCGCCGCGAGCTCGAGAATTTCCTCTCGTTCATCCTGCTCACCGCGAGCCAGGGCGACGCGTACCAGTCGAGCCTCGCGGGCTTCGGCGACTTCTTGCAGATCCTCTCCGACGACGGGCGGTTCGCGCCGATCTTCAACGCGGCGGCGACGGCCTCGGACCCCGAGAGCGACAAGGCCGGCCCCGGCTGCGCCGACACCGCGATCAACGTGCTCGAGGCGCTCTCGGGCGACGACTACGACACGTACCACGTGCTCGACACCGTGCTGCCGGCGCTCGTCACGCCGGTCGGCGGAGCGCGCTCGCCCATCGAGGTCGTGATGGATACCATCGCCGACGTGAACCGCGTCGACGCGTCGCAGTCGACGCCGCTCGACGCGAACGACTACCGCGCCGTCTGGACGACCATGAACCAGTTCATGAGCAACGACACGCGCGGGCTCGAGCAGCTGTACACGATCATGCAGAGCCGGCCGACCGAGTGATCCCTCGCAAGACGGGGCCGCGTGAGCGCGCGGCCGCAGCCATCGCGCTCGCGAGCATCGCCCTCACCTGCGCCTCCACGGCGAGCGCGGGCGGGCTCTATTTCGCGGACCGCGGCGTGCGCCCGCTCGGCCGCGGCGGCGCGTTCATCGCCGGGGCCGACGACCTCGGCGCCATCGCCTACAACCCCGCGGGCCTCTACGACGCCGGCTCCGGCATCCTGTTCGACGCGAGCTACCTGCACTTCTCGCTCGACTACACGCGCCAGGCCGAGCTCCGCCAGGTCGATCCCAACACGGGCAAGACCGTCGCGACCTACAACGAGACGTTCCCGAAGACGAGCGGCTCCGCGCCGTTCTTGCCCATCCCGACGCTCGTCGGCGCGTTCCAGCCGCACAAGCAGTGGGTCATCGCGTTCGGCGCGTGGGTGCCGTACGCGGGCCTGACGAGCTTCCCCGAGACCGTGAACGGCAAGCCCGGGCCGCAGCGCTACTCGCTCGTCACGCTCGACGGTTCGGTCCTCGCGTTCGTCGGCGCGGGCGCCGCGTTCGCGCCGTCGAAGGAGTGGCGCATCGGCCTCACCGCGGGCGCGCTCGTCGGCACGTTCAAGAGCCAGGTGACGTTCTCGGGCTGCCTGCCGGACCGCTTCTTCTGCGCGCCGGAGGACCCGAACTGGGACGTCGGCGGCCAGCTCAGCGTCGGCCCGATCGTCGCGCCCACGGGGCAGATCGGCGTGCAGTTCATCCCGAAGCCGGCGTGGCACTTCGGCGCGGCGTTCCAGCTGCCCGTGTACATCCGCTCGTCGGCGACGATCTCGACGCGCCTCCCGTCGACGCCCGTGTTCGACCGCGCGAGCCAGGACGGCGACTCGGCCGACGTCGCGTTCGACCTGCCGTGGACGCTCCACGTCGGCATCGAGAACCGCTCGGTGAAGAACCTGCGCGTCGAGGTGGGCGGCGGCCTCGAGCACTGGTCGATGCACGACGCGATCACCGTGACGCCGACGCACGTCGCGCTCGACGACGTCGTCGGCTTCCCGAAGCACTACGTCGTGCCGCCGATCACGCTCGAGCGGCATTTCCAGGACTCGTTCTCGGTGCGCGCGGGCGGCGAGTACACGCTCCAGGCGGGCGGCTTCGCGTGGGACGCGCGCGCGGGCCTCGCGTTCGAGTCGAGCGCGATCCCGAACGCGTACACGTCGGCGCTGACGTTCGACTCGAACAAGATCACGCCGTCGCTCGGCGTCAGCATGCACGCGACGAAGAAGCTCCGGCTCGACCTCGTGTACGCGCACGTCTTCGCCTTCGACGTCGACGTCGCGCCGCAGGACGCGAAGATCCCCGTCGTCGTCCCCGTGCTCGCGAACCCGTCGTCGAGCCCGGACACGGTGAACGGCGGCCACTACAGCGGCGCGGCGGACATCATCGGCCTCGGCTTCACGTACCAATTCGAACCGCCCGCGCCCGAGTTCGTGAACAGCGGCGAGGCGAGCGCGACCCCGCCCGCCGCGCCGCCGGCCAGCGCGCCGAAGCCCGACGCCGACAAGCCCGCCGAGCCCGCGCCCGAGCCCGGGTAACATCGGGCTGCGATGCGCGTGCAGGCCTGGGCGAGCGCAGTGATCGCCGTCGCGCTCGCCGGCGCGCTGATTGCGTGCGGCGGGAGCGCGCCGCCGGTCGCGGCGTGCAAGCCGGACGACGTCTCGCCGAGCGGCTGCGACGCGGCCGGCCTCGTGACCTGCGCGGCGGACTTCGTCGACGCCGACGGCGTGTGCCGCCCGTCGGTCGCGAAGTGCGCAGGGGGGACCGTGCCGCAGTTCGAACAGGGCTGCGTCGCCGTCGGCCCGTCGTGCCCCGCCGACTTCACGCAGGCCGACGGCTCGTGCGCGCCCTCGCAGTCGCTGTGCAGCGCGAACGAGCGCGCGGCGGGCCTTCGCGGCTGCATCCCGTTCGACGGCGCGCGAGGCTGCGGGGCCGCGCCGTTCGGTCCGGCCGAGGCGGGCGCGTCGCTCTTCGTGGACGCGAGCGCGTCCGCGGCGGGCGCCGACGGCTCGACGGCGCACCCGTTCACCACGATCGCCGCCGCCGTCGCGGGCGCCAAGCAGAACGACGTCATCGCCCTCGCCGCAGGACGCTACGCCGAGTCGTTCACGACGAGCGAGGACGTCACCATCGTGGGTCGTTGCCCTTCGAAGGTCGTGATCACGGGAGACGACGGCGACGCGTCGGAGCCGGCGACCGTGCACGTGACAGCCCACGCCCTGACGCTGGACAGCGTCCAGATCAGCGGCGACGGCGTCGGCGTCCTCGCCGACGGCGGGGCGAGCGCCGTGCTGACCAACGTCGTGATCGCCCAGGCGCTGGGCGCCGGCGTCCGTGCGCGTGGGATGACGAGCCGGATCTCCGCGACCGACACGCTCGTCACCGGGACGCGATCGTTCCACGGCAACGACGGCGAAGGCGGCGACGCTCAGGCGGGCGGCGCCGTGACCTTCACCGACAGCGCGCTCGTCGGGAACCGCTTCGCCGGGCTGCGCGCCGAGGGCGCGAACGCCGCTGCGGTCGCGACCGGCTCGCTCGTCGAGGGCACGCTGCCGAGCGAGGGCGAGGATCCGACCGTCGGCGGCGAAGGCGAGGGCATGCTGGCGACGAAGGGCGCGACGCTCGACGCGACGCGCTCGGCCATCGTCGACAACCAGTACGCCGGCATCGAGATCGACGACGCGGGCACGCACGCGCAGATCGAGGCCACCCTCGTCCGGGAGACCCAGATGTCGCGGCCGTCGGGCGTCGGCGGGTACGCGTTCGTCGCGACGAACGGCGCCGCCGCGGACGTGACGAGCTCCGCGCTCGTCGACAACGAGACGGGCGGCATCGGCACGGACCTCGCCACGCTCGTGATCGAAGACACGCTGCAGCGCGGCGGCGTCGGCCTGCTCGCGATCTCGGGCGGCGCGGTGAAGCTGAGGAACGACGCGTTCGTCGAGAACCAGCTCGGCGCGCTGTACTTCGTGTTCGGCCCGTCGAAGGTCGACGCCTTCGAGACGCTCGTCGAGGACACGAAGCCCGATCCGACGGAGGGCTTCGGCGCGGGGATCATCGCCGGCGGCCCGCAGACGATCTCGCTCGCGTCGTGCGCCATCTCGAGCGCCCACGTCGCGGGCATGCTGATCGCCGACCAAGCGAAGCTCGACGTGACCGGGAGCCTCATCACGGGCACGAAGAGCGGGACGTTCGAGCTCGTGGCCGGCGATCCGCCGCAGCAGGCCGGCGACGGGCTCGTCGTCACGAAGAAGGCGCACGCGGACGTGACGCGCACGCGCTTCGAGTCGTGTGCACGTGTCGGCGTCCTCTTCGACTCGAGCTCCGGCTCGGTCACGTCGTCTTTCTCGACGAACAACGAGTTCGGGCTCGTCGTCGACGGCTCGCCCACGCCGACGATCGACGCGGAGACGTCGCTCGACGGAAACTCGATGGGCGGCGAGGTCGACGACTCGACGCTGCCAGTGCCGAACGTGCCGCCCGCCGTCCCGGAGTGACGTCTAGCGGAGCTCGCCGTTCAGGATCCCCGTCGCCGCGGGGACCACCTCGCCCTCGACCTGCTTCGCCTTCGCCTCGCGCTCGCCGGACTGCTTCGTCACGGTGACGACCTCGCCCTCCCGATCGGGATCGCTCGCGGTCGGCACGCTCTTGTCGAACGGCACGTAGACCACGACCTTGTCGCCCGCTGCGATCGGGCTCGTGCGCGCGCGCTGGTTGATGCGCTCCACCTGCCCGAGCGAGA
>DASYCF010000291.1:0-8234 GCA_036500365.1 Byssovorax sp. | reverse complement strand
GGGGCTGCTCCGGCAGCGGCCTGCCGACCGGCGACGGCTCGTCGGGCGGCGGCAACGCGACGTCGATGACGATCACGCTCGACCCGTCGGGCGCGCTCACGCTCGCGCCCGCGGAGGCCAAGGTGTTCCGCGCGACCATCTCGCCGCCGAGCGCGCTCGACGTGAGCTTCACGCTCGTCGGGGAGCCGGCCGACGCGTCGCTCGAACAGTCGATCGTGCGCGCAGGCGACGACGGCGTCGCGACGGACACCCTCCACGCGCCGACGGAGGACGCGACGTTCCAGCTCGCTGCGAGCGTGCTCGCCAAGGACGGCGGCGCCGGCGTGAACGACAGCTCGTCGATTTCGGTGAGCGACGTCGGCTTCGCGACGCTCACGCTACACCCGGCCTACGCAGGGCTCCGGCCTGTCACGACGTGGACCGCCTCGGCCGCCGCGGGGACGACGTGCGCGGCGATCACGGGCGATGCGCCGGACGACGCGCCCGGGGGCATCGTCGTCACGACGTCGGTCGGCGACCCGATCGAGATCCACGACGTGCCCGTCGGCCCCAGCGTCGCGGTCACGCTGCGCGCGGAGCACTACGCGTGGGGCTGCGCCGACGTCGCCGATCTCGTCCCGCATCAAACCGTCGAGGTCCGCGTCGACGTGCTCGATCAGCCGGTCGCGCTCGACAAGACGAACCTCCTCTTCAAGCTCGGCTTCGGCGCCGATGCGGCCTCCGCGGCCGCGCTCTCCGCGTCGATCGGACAGGTCGTCGGCGGCGCGATCTTCGGCGACGACGACGCGATGTTCCTCCTGGACGCGATGCAGGCCGCGGCGCCCGGTGACTTCGCGGCGGCGCGCGGCGCCGGTTGGGATGCGTTGACGACGAGCTACCTCGCCGACGGCGACGTCGACTTCCGCTCGCTCGTCAGCGCGTGGGCGGCGGACGGGATGCTCGAGCTGCCGCCCACGCTGTCGGCGCATCTCCGCAGCGACGCCGCGCTCGCCGCCACCGGCAAGGCCACGCTCACGCTCGACTCGCTCGGCGCGCTCACGCCGCACTCGCTCGGTCTGCCCGCGACCGCCAGCGCCTCGTGGACGAGCCAGGCGATGGACCTCGTACAGCTCGGCACCACCATGAGCTTCCGCCCGAGCGCGCTCTTCGCGACGGCCGCGGCCGCGGGCGCGACGATCGACGTGCTGGGCGCGACCTCGGTCTCGGACGCGCTCTCGCAGACGCTCGACTGCGGCGGCCTCGGGCAGACGCTCGGCGGCTACACCGGCTGCGACGCGAGCTGCCTCGCGAGCTTGTGCCGCGCCGCGCTGAAGCAAGCGTGGGACGACGCCCCCCAGGTCTCCACGGACCACGACGGACAGTGCCTCATGAGCGTCAGCGGCTTCGCCCAGGTCGACGACGACGCTGCGCCGAGCTCCGTCGCCGGTCAGTGGCTCGGCTCGCTGACGGATTTCCACGCGACCGTCGAGATCGAGGGCGCAGCGAACGCCTCGAGCGGGATGCAGGTCGTCCACTGATCGGTCGCGTCGGCGTCTGACCAGCGAGGCGAGCGGGCGGGCGCGTGCGACCCCTCCGCCGATCAGACTACTTCGCGGAGCACTTCATCGCGCACATCAGATCGCCCGGCGCGCATCCGCAGTTGCCCTTGCCTGCGGGCTTCGGCGTGGCAGCCGGGGCGTCGCCCCCGGGAGCCTTGCCGCCCTTCGCGCCGCCCCTCGCGCCTCCGCGGCCGCCCTTGCCTCCGTGGGCGACCGCGCTCGGCGCAGCGCTCGCGTCCGTCGACGCGACGGCCGAGGCCGACGCGCTCGCGACGGCGCTCGCCGTGGCCGTCGGCGCGGCGGTGGGCGCGGCGGCGGTCGGCGGAGGAGCAGCGACGGCCGTCGCGTCGGCGCTCGCCGCCGGCTTCTCGCCGCCGCCCTTCACCATGAAGAAGATGCCGATCATCGCGCAGATCGCGAGCAAGGCGATGAGGATGAAGATGGGCGCGCGGCTCCGCGGCTCGGCGGCGACCGCTGACGGCGGCGCGATCGACGCGACGGGCGCGGCGACCTGCGGGACGCCGAGCGGGAACAGCCCCGCGTGATCCGGCACGAGGTTCGCCGCAGGCGCAGGCGCGGCGCCGGCGTCGGCGAGGGCGCGCAGATCGATGAGCCCCGAGTCTTCTTTCGTGGCGGTGGTGCGCGTCGGCGCGGAGGGCGTGGCGCTGCCGGCCTTCGCCGTGAGCGCGCTCAGCGAGAAGAGCGTCGAGTTCTCCTCGCGTTGACCCGTGAGGCCACCCGCCGCCGGCGCCGAGAACAACGGCGCGCTCGTCGCCACGGCATCCTGCGCGGTCTGCGCGGCCATGCCGCCGCCGAACAGATCTGCGGAGCGGCGCGCCGGATCGCGCCGGGCCGCCGCGCGAGGCGGATCGGCGGCGACGGGGGCTGCGGCCATGGGCGTCGGCGTGGGCTCGAAGCTCGCTCCGCCGGAGTAGGACGCCGAATCGAGCGCGGCCGACACCTCGGCCGGGGCGCCGCCGTTCAGCGCCGCGACCACGGAGTCGACGCCCGAGAGCGGCTGCCAGTCCGCCATGCCGTCCGACCAGACGTACGTGTCTGCCGTGACGACGCCCTCGTTGTACGCGGCCACGAGCTCCTGCAGCGACATCGTGCGTTGATCGCCCTCGGTCACGTTGACGAGGAACGATCCCTCGACGGCGGCGCCTGCGTCGGCCCCCGACTGGGACGTCGCGCCGCTGCTGTTGACGATGATCGTCGCGCCGCACTTCCGGCACTTGATCTTGACGGTCTTGCCCTGGACCTTCTCGTCCGAGACCGTGTACTTGGATTGGCAGGACTGGCAGGTGATCTTCATGGGGGTCGCTGGGAGCCGAGTGTACTCGAAACCTTCAGGAGTCGCTCGTTTCTGACGGTCGAACCGACCTCCTCGATCTTACGCTGAGACCGCAATTCGGACGAGCGCGCCGGTCGGCGACGGTCCCTCCACGACGCGGCGACGTCAGTGCTGCGTCGGGTCCTGCGGCGCCGCGTCCTCGTCGTCGTCGACGCCGTCGTCGTCGAAGTCGCGGCGCGGCGCGGGGAAGCCGGACACGCTCGGCGCACCCTCGCCAGCGAACGCCGTCGTGAAGAACGCGACGGCCATCGCCTGGAGGCCGAGGTACGGCTCGCGGATCGAGAACGGCGCCGCGAGCCGGGGGAACGCGGGCGATGTCGCGCGGCCGAACGGCGGGGAGAACACACGCTGGCCGTGCGCGTCGTAGAGGTCGCTCCCGTGCGAGCCCGGGCTCGCCTGCAGCCACACCGCGGTCGCGCCGGCCGTGGGCACGTCGTGGATCGCGCCGCTCGCGTCGGGCGCGGCGGTCGCGAACGTGAGGCCCGCGTTCGACCCCACGTTCGGCGTCGCGAGCGGGAGGCCCGCTGCACGCGCGACCGCCTCGGTGCCCTCGTTCGCGACGATCTCGTCCCATACGGCCTCGATCAGCACGACGTCCTTGCGCGGGATCGGCGCGCCGGCGACGACGCGCTGCGCGCCGACCAGGAAGCCGGCGTGCGCGAGCGGATCGGCCGGGTCGAACGCCGCCTGGATGAGCTGCACGAGCGGGTGCGACTCGTCGTAGCGGTCGGCGGTGAAGCCATAGACGAGCGACGCGGCGCTGAAGAGCTCGGCCAGGTTCGGCGAGTTCGCGACGATCTCGGTCAGCACGCCGCCGCCGCCGACGTTGAGCACGAAGTGGCGGATCTTCGGGTCGACCGACGCGACCATCAGGCCGAGGATGGAGCCGTACGAGTCGCCGACGTATCCGAGCCGAGACGCGTCGAGCTTCGCGCCCGGCACCGCGTCGAGGAGCGGACCGAGGTCGAGCGCGGGGTCGCTCACGACGTCGGCGAGCGTGCCGAGGTCGAGGACGCCTTGCCGCACTTGATCTCGGAGCGCGCCGAGGTCGACGAAGTTCCCGAACAGCGACACCGCGCTCGCGTCGACGTCGACGAACCCGTCGGGCCCGCCGTACGGCGCGCCGGCGCTCCACGGAAAGTTCGACCTCGCGTCGACGACCATCGACGGGTCGGTCGCGCGCGCGCCGAACGTCGGCGCGTCGATCGCGACGGTGGCGCAGCCTGCCTTGGCCAGCGTGTTCGCGAGCGTGAGGATGAAGCTGCGATCGCCGTTGAGCCCGTGCTGCAAGATGACGACCGGGAAGCCGTCGGCCGGGACCGCGCCCTTCGGCAACGCGATGGTGACCCAGATCTTCGACGTCGGGTGATCGGGGTCGACGATCGGCGCGCCGCTCGCGTCCCGCGCGACGTTCGCGTGCGTCGGATCGTCGTAGCCCTGCGGCGACTGGGTGAGGAAGTTCGGCGCGTCGAACACCGCGGTGCCCATCGCCGCGAGCGCGTCGTACGCGGCGCCCGTCGACTGATCGCGCGCGGGATCCTGCGAGCCGTCGGCGAGCGTGGCCGGCTGACCGAGCCAGTCGACGAACGTCGCCGTGTAGCCCGCGACGACGTGGTCGGCGAAGAGCCCGGCGCCCATCGGCGCGAGGTCGGACGCGGCCCAGCTGAGCGCGGGCGGCCCGAGCGCGAGGATCTGCCCGCGCATGTCGGCGAGCTCGTCGGCCGCGTCCATCGTCGTGAACACGGCGAGCCCGGCGATGTCGGCGCGATCGAGCGTCGGGACGAGCGTCGCGAGCTCGTCGATCGCGGCGCCGTACAGCGGGTCCGCGCCGGTCGACGCCGCGGAGGTGAACGTCGCGCTCGCCGTGATCGCCTCGCCCTTCGACGTGACGCGCGTCGTGACGACGGCCGCGTGCTTGTGGCCGGGCGCGAGGACCACGCCGCGCGCCGGCATGACGGAGAGGACCGGCGGCGTCGACGCGCCGCTCGGCCGATCGTCGTGCCACGCGACGCGCGCCGGGACGCGCGCGTGCATCGCGTCGGGCGCGTCGAGGTCGACGAGCATCACCGACGCGTCGTCCGCGATGGACGCGGCCTCGCTCGCGGGCAAGCTCGCGGCGTCGATCGCGTCGGCGTCGACCAACGCGGCGCCGCGGTCGCCCGACTCGACGAGCCGGAACACCGCGCCGGCGTCGACGGCGAACCCGCGCAGCGGCGCGAGCGCCGCCTCGAGCTTGTCGGAGTTCTGCGTCGCGTACGCGTCGAGGCCGGGGATCGCGTCGACGAGGGTGCCGTCGGCGTCGACGTACGCGTCGCTCGGCCACGGCACGTCGAGGAACCGCGGTACGGTGCCCGCCGCGTACTCGAAGCGCACCTCGACGTGCGGCGCGCCAGCGTGACCGCCCGCACCCGATGAAGAGCTCGACGCACCGACGGCGGGCGTGGACTCGCCGGAGCAGGCGCAGATCGACACCGCCGCGGCGCCGAGGAGCGCCCGCACGAGACGAGTCATCCGGGCAGCTTAGCTGCGCGGCGCCGCCGTCGCTTCAGAAGCCGCCGTCGGGCGTGCCGGGGCGCGGCGGCGGCACCTGCGCGCGCCACCGCGCGCCGAGCTCACGCGACCGCGCGGCTTCACGTTCGCGCTGGGCGGCGGAGAAATCTTCGACCCAGCCCCAGTCGCCACGAGCGGCGATCGAGCGCGCCTCTTCGCGCGCTTCGTTGAGGAGAAAACGTCCGCGAACTGCATCGAGGTCGTTGCGCATGCAAGTCTCCACGGCTGCGTCGCGCGCAGCGGCGAGGTCCGCACCGACAACCACGAGGAGGCGTCGGCTATGCCCGCCGCGCGTGACGAGAGCGATCATGAACCCGCCGCGGCGGCGCGTCAGCCGAAGAACGACGAGATCGCACCGAGCGACGGGCCGAGCGGCGGGGGCGCGAGCTTCGAAGCGCTCTTGAGCGCTCCGCCGACGTCACCATTTTTCAACGCCGTCAGACCCTGGACCGCCTCGCACGCCATCGCGCCGGCTTGCTGCACCCCCGGCATGTTGACGCCCGGCACCGTCGGAACGGCGGGGAGCGGGCCGCCGCCGCTCGCGCAGTCGCTGCCACCGCCCCCGGGCTTGGGCGCGCCGCGGATCTCGGCGCCGGCCGTCGACGGCAGCTCCTTCTCGATCTCGGCCATCTTGGCCTCGACCTCGGCCTGGCTCGACTCGGCCTTCGTCGGGTCGTTCTTTTGCACCTCGGCGATGACGGCGTCGATCGCCTTCGGGTTCTTGCCGGCGAAGCCCGCCTGCATGGTCGCGATGATGGCGACGCTCGAGGCGAAGATGCCGTCGTTCTTCTTCGAATTGGTCGAGAGGTGCACGAGGATCTGCATCATCTCGGGCGTGACCTCACCCCCGCCGCGCTTGATCGCGACGAACTGGTGCGCGTAGGCGTCGGCCCAGAGGCGGCAGTTCTGCATGCCGTCGATCGTCGACATGAGCGCGCCGCCGGCGGCGCTCACGTCGGTGCGGAGCGGCGTGAGCAAGGGCTGCACGACCATCGAGCGCTTGGCGAAGGCCTGGAGCGCGGGCTGGCCGCCGGCCGCCGCCTTCTGGCCCTCGGCCATGAACGAGTCCTTGAAGATCGGCATCGGCATCTGCACCGACGCGAGGTCGATGTGCACGTCGACCTTCTGCGCCTTGAGCTGCGCGACGAGCGTGCCGGGCGACGCGAGGGGCTTGCCGGCCATGTCGGTCTTCGCGTTGAGCGTGGTCATCGTCTCGTTGAACTTCGCCGTGGCGCGGCCGATGGCGCCGTCGCAGTTCGTCGAGTTCTGCTGCATGATCCGCGTGAGCGTCGCGAGCGTCGCCGCGGACGGCTGGCCCGGCGCGCCGACGGAGGCTCCTCCGACCACGCCGCCGGCGCCCGGCGGGACGCACCCGACGCACACCGCGACCGCGCCGACGACGACGAGCGCGGGACGAAGACCGCTTCGCATGGACATGTTCGATGACCTCCGCCGCGCGCTTACATCGATCGCGCCGGTCGCCGCAACGCCTCGTCAGTGGTTCGGCAAGAGACCGACGAGCGTGCGCGCGATCGTGGCCTCTTCGTTGGCCGTCCCCTCGAGGAACTGGTCGCACGGGAGGAGCTCGCCGGGCCCGACGAGCGCCTCGGGCGAGCCGTTGAACGGGAAGGTGTCGCCCTTCAGGTTGAACTTTCCCGACCACGGCAAGAGGTGCGCGGGCGCCTTGTCGATACCGGCCGCATAGGCGAGCACGCCGCACTTGTCGCCCTTCACGACGACGTAAGCGCTCACGATCGTGGCGACGCAGCCGAACGTCGGGCACGTCACCTCGGGCTCAGGGCGGACCTCGACGGCGCGGGCGCCGCCCGCGCGTCGCGCGAGCATCTGGAGGCGCTGCTGCACGCGCGCGGCGGCGGCGTGCGCGCGCGCGGGCTCGGCGCCCGGCGACACGCGCGGCCAGAGGACGATCATGCCGCCCTTGTGACCGAGCTCCTTCGTGACCTCGGGCTTGAGATCGGCAGGATCGACCGGCCTCTTCGGCGGCGGCGGCGGATCGCCCGACGTCGGCTCGCCGAAGTCTTCGTGCGGGTGCCTGGACTCGGGCGTGGCCTCGGGCGGGCAGGCGGTGAGCACGAGGAACGCGAACAAGGCGGCGCGACGCATGGCGCGCGACCCTACCGAACCAGACGCCGCGCAGGGGGTGGAATTGACCGAGCGGGGGCGAGGTCGCGGGTTTGGGCCGCTCGCGGCGCAGCGCAAAAAATCGCTCGCAGCATAGGCGCGTGACCTGGCGAAGCGCGGCGTTACACTCGCGGCGCGACGCGCGGGGGGCGCGCCGGTCACGCAGGAGTGCAGCATGACGTCGATCGACGCGTGGGCTCGAGCGCTCGAAGTTGCGATCGCGGACGGCGCCGACGCGCGGCCGTTCCTCGTCGGCGGCGCGCCGCGGCAGCCGGAGTGCGCGGCGCGCGCCGACTGGAGCGTCGTCGCGTCGCGGCCCCGGCCGGACCTCTGCGACATGACGGACGCGCGACGGCGCGCGCTGGCGCGTCGATGGACCGCAGCGGGCCGCGCAGCGCACGCCTCGATCGCGGCGGCGGCGCGCTTCACGCTCGACCTCTGCGCGCTCGGCGCGCCGGCGGACCTCGTGCTCGCGGCGCAGGCAGCTGGCGCCGACGACGCGCGACGCGCGATGACCTGCTTCGCGATGGCGACGGCGTACGGGGGCGCGCCCGTCGGCCCCGGCGCGCTCGACGTCGCCGGCGCTGTCGACGCGCGCGACGCGACCGCCATCGTGACGAGCGTGATCCTCGAGAGCTGCGTCGCCGAGA
>DASYCF010000290.1:0-5401 GCA_036500365.1 Byssovorax sp. | reverse complement strand
AGTCGTCGGCGCGCTTGGCCGCGAGCTCGCGGTCGGCGCGCAGCGAGTCGACCTGCGACGTGAGCTCGTCCTTGGCGCGCTCGAGGTCGAGGAGCTTGTCGGACTGATCGGCCTTCTCGCGCTCGAGCACGAGCGACTGATCGCGGACGTCGAGGAGCTCCTTGTCCTTGCGCGACAGCTGGTCGCGCATGCCGAGGATCTCTTTGTCCTTCTTGTTGAGCGCCTCGCGCAGGTCGAGGAACTCGCGGCTCGACACGGCGCCGGGCTTTCCGCCGCCGGCGCGCTTCGCGTCCTCGACGTCGCGCTTGAGGCGCGCGATCTCGTCGCGGTTCGCCTCGAGCTCTTGCTCCGACCGCGCCGCGGCGCCGTGCGCGTTCGCGGCGTCCTTCGTCAGCTTGACGATCTCGCTCTTCGCGTGGTCGAGCTCGGCGCGCACGCGGTCGGCCTCGCCGTTGTCGGGCGGCGGGATCTGGATGGCGCGGTACGCGGCTGCAGCCGCGTCGGTCACTGGAGGAGGCGGGACGCTCGGCGACGGCGGCGCGATGCTCCCGAGGTTCCGCGCGCGGCCCGGCGGCGGCGCCGATCGACCGACCGGCGGCGACGTCTGCGGCGCCGGCGGGGCGGTCTGCGGGCGCGCCGCCTTGCGGGCGGCCTCGTCGTCGGCGATCAGGTGATCGAACGCGCCGCCGATGAAGTCCTCGATCTCGGTGTCGACCTTCGCCTCGCGGCGGGGCGCGTTCGCGGCGGCGGGCAGCGGCGGCGGCGCGGCGGTCGGCGCGCGCGGCTTCGGCGGCGGCGGCGGCGACGGCTCCTCGACCTCGACCTCGTCGAGCGCGATCGCCTCGCTGTCGGGCGGCATCGTCGGCGTCGAGACGAAGGGGCGGATGTGGCCGAGCAGATCGCCGAACGCGATCGGCTTGTGCACGTAGTCCTCCGCGCGGGTGCGGAGCTTCTTGTGCTGCTCGAACGTCTCGTCGCTCGACTCGCTCGACATGATGATCAGCGGCACGTCCTTGAGCGCCGCGTCCTTCTTCAGCTTGTTGCAGACCGAGAAGCCGTTCATGCGCGGCAGCTCGATCGAGAGCAGGATGAGGTCGGGACGATCGGACGCCGCGGTCTGCAGCCCGACGTTGCCGTCGTCCACGACCTGCACCGTGCAGCCGAGCCGCCCGAGCTCGCTTCGAAGCTCGCCGGCGAACTTCGGATCGCTTTCGAACACGAGAACTTTGGTCATGTTTTCCGGGCGGTCTCAGGGGTCGCGACGCCGCGACGCCCGCACTGCGGCGCCACGCGGAGCGGAGAACGATATCGGGGAGGCGCCGGAGGTGTCAAAACGACGCGCGAAACCACACGCTGCCGGGTCCGACCGTGACGGCGGCGGCCGGCGCGGCAGGGGCCGCAGGCTCGCTCTTCTGACGCTTCATGACCTGACCGAGCGCTGCGAGGTCGGGTTTGGGCCGCTTGCGGCCCATCGTAAAATACCAGGTCGTCGCGAACCCGGCGCTCGCGCCCGCGCCGATCCACATCGTCAGGGCGAGCGCGTCGAGCGTCTGCACCTTGCTCTTCTGCGACGAGTCGCACGTGACGGCGGTCGCGCAGGCGGCCGCGCCGTCGGTCGCGGCGCCGCCCGCGGCCGCGAACGAGAGGATCCCGCCGACGAGCAGCACGACCGCCGCGCCGCCGCCGATCCACGTGCCGAGCGGGATCGAGGGCCCGGCGCTCGCCGGCGCCGCCTTCGGCGCGTCGAGCCCGCTGTCGCGCATGACCGGCGCGCCGAGGTCGACCTCGACGACCTTCGTGTCCTTCTCGCCGAGCGTGATCTTGGTCGAGAACGGCGCGCGCCCGTTGGCCGTGGCCGACACGGTGTGATCGCCCGGGTTGACGAGGATGGGCTTGTCGCTCGGTTCGGGCGTGTCGTCGACCTTCACCTGCAAGTTGGTCGCGTCCTTCGGGAGGCGCAGCGAGATCGTGGGGATGCGCGTGCGGAGCTCGTCGATGCGCGGGCCGAGCGCGGCGATCGTCGCCTTGTCTTTCTCCGTGGTCGCCGCTTGTTGGGCGTTCGTCCAAGTCTTCAGCGCCTCGAGGAGCGCGCCCGTGCGCGCTTGGCAGGCGCCTACGTGCAAGAGCACCTCGCCCGTCTCCCGCACGGCGGCGGCCTGACGCAAGATCGCGAGCGACTCCTTGCACTTGCCCGCCTTCTCCGCCGCGGTGGCGTCCTTCACCATGTCCTTCACGAGCTTGCCCTCGGCGTCGTTCGGCGCGGCCGAGGCGAGGCGAGGCGCGAGCGCGGCGAGGGCGATCGCGACGGCGAGGGTCGGGCGGAGGGCGCGTGGTGAGCGCATGATCGGCGCGCAGGATCGCCGCCTCGCGGCGAGAGCGCAAGGGCGCCGCGTACGACGACGCGCGCCCGCGAACGCGATTTCGCAGCGGAAAACGGGCCGGGAGGCTGGGACCCGAGCCTTGCGCGGCGCTAAGCTACCTGTCCGATGCCGCGAGCAGATCCCGGTCATGCGCGCTCCGACGGTCACGAGGGTGAGGCCCGCCGTGACTCGGAGCCGCTCGTATACCGCGTGGAGGATCGCTCCTTCTTGCTGCCGTACTACCAGCGGTGGTTGGTGAAGCCGCTCCTGCCGCTGCTGCCGGCGAGCCTGAACCCGAACACGATCACGCACGCGGGCCACCTGATGAACTGCACGGCGGCGTGCCTCGTCGTCCTGCTGTGGCCGCAGCGGGGGCCCATCCCCGTGATCGCCGCGCTGCTCCTCAACGCGTACTGCTGGTGCGACAACGCCGACGGCGCGCACGCGCGCCGCACGAACCAGTGCTCGCCCATGGGCGAGTTCCTCGATCACGGCCTCGACCAGCTGAACACGGTCTACATGGGCTACCTGACCGCGTACGCGCTCGGCGCGTCGCCGATCTGGTGGGTCGCCATCACGCTGCTCATCCCGGGCGCGGCCGTCGTCACGTACTGGGAGCAGGCGGCGACCGGCGTCATGCGGCTCGGCCGGATGAACCAGGTCGAGAGCGTGATCGTGCTGTCGAGCGTGCTCGTCGGCGCGGCGGTCCTCGGCGTGCGCTTCTACAACGACGTCACGATCCTCGGCGTGCCGCTCGGCCTCGCGTTCCTGCTGTGGTCGAGCATCACGATCGTGTTCGGCATGGTGCGCGCCGCGATCCGCGTCGCGAGCGCGCGCGGCGCGGCGGCGCTCCTGCCCATCGCGCCGCTCGTCGTGTTCGACGGCATCGTCTTCGGCGCGGCCGCGCTCGGCGTCGTGTCGACGGTCGCGGCCGTCGCCATCGCCACGGGCGGCACCGTGTATTTCGGCATGCAGATGCTCACGTTCCGCCTGCACGGCGAGCGGCCGCGCGTCGAGAAGCACCTGCTCGGCGGCGCCGTCGTCGGCGCGCTGCTCATCGCGTGGCGACTCCTCGGCGGGCCCATCGATCCGCTCGCCGGGCCCGTGCTCGTGACGCTCGCGATCGTCGTGTACGGGGCGCTCGCGATCCTCGCCGCGCGCTCGAACGTCGTTCGCATCGGTCGCATGGCGGCGCCCGCGGGCGAGTGAAGCGCGGCGCGCGGTGAACCGACGCTCGGTCGTCCGCGGCATCCAGCTCATCGTCGCGATCACGCTGATCACCTTCGGGTGGATCATCTACGACGAGGTGCACGGCAAGCGCGCCGACCTCGCCGCGGGCTTCGCTCACCTCCAGCCGCTGTGGCTCGTCGTCGCCGCCGCGTGCGCGCTGCAGGAGGGCGCGTGCGGCGGCCTCCGCATGTTCGTGCTCGGGCGCGTGCTCGACCCGAAGATCAAGCTGCGCACGGCGATCGTCTCCGAGTTCGTGCTGATGTTCTGCGCAGGCGTCACGCCCGGGCAGGCGGGCGCGCCCGTGTCGCAGGTGGCGGTGCTCGTCCACGGCGGCACGCGCTTCGTCGACGTCGCGACCGCCGAGCTCATGACGGGCTTCTGCACCGTCACGTTCTTCCTCGTGTCGGCGCTCGTCATCTTCACGCTCCGCCTGACGGGCAACCTCGTCGTCGAGGGCGGCGCGGGCACGGACGCGCTGCTCGGCCTCAGCGTGGTCGCGTTCGGCGGCGCGCTCGTCGGCCTCGTGCTGTGCGCCGCGTACCCGCCGCTCCTGAAGAAGCTCGTGCATGCGATCGCGATCGTGTGTCGGCCCGTCTTTCGCGCCGCGCTCGGCGTGCTCGCACGCGTCCGGCGGCTCGCGCCCTGGGCGAAGGGCCGGCTCGGCAAGGAGGGCGCGATCGAGGCGAAGCTCACGCAGAGCGTCGACGAGTTCCACGAGGGCTTCCGCGTGTACCTGAAGCGCGGCAAGCGCGCCTACCTCACGGCGCAGCTCATCACGTTCGTCTTCTTCTCGTCGCGGTTCCTCGTCGCGTACTTCATCCTGCTCGCGCTCGGCGTGTCGACGACGCCGGACCGCTTCGTCGCCCTCGGGCCGCCCGTCGTGCAGGTCTTGCTCGTGCAGACGCTGCTCAACTTCGCGCTCTATTTGAGCCCGACGCCCGGCGCGAGCGGCGTCGCCGAGGTCGGCTCGACGGCGTTCATGTCGCCCTGGGTGCGCGGCGCGTTCGTGCTGCCGTATCTGGTCCTGTGGCGGCTCTTGGCGCTGGTGCTGTGCATGTTCGTCGGAGGGCTGTACGTGTTCCGCTACCTCGGGACCGACGTGCTCGAGGAGCGCGTGAAGGCCGCAGAGGCCGAGCGCGCTGCGCACGACGCGGCGAGGTCGCAGCGAGGCGGCGAGATCGGGTAGTCAGCGCGCGCCGACGACGACGCCGATGACGACGCCCACCGCCGCGGCGACGATCGCGATGACGATCCACACGAGGCCTTCGCGCTTGCGCTTCGCGGCCGACGTCGGGCCCGCGTTTCGGACAGGGGCCGCGCTGCGCAGCTGGTGCGGGAGCGGCGTGCCCTGCGAGACCTTCGTGCTGGTCGGCTTCTCGTTCGCGCCGGGCATCGCGGGCAGCTCGGGCAGGCCGCTCAGCTCCGGCAGCGTCTTCGCGCTGCCGAGCGCGACGTGGAGGTCCGTGTCGCTGGTCGACAGGCCCTCGACGTCCTCGATCTTGCGCGGCGAGACCACCACGATGTCCTTCTCGCGCGCCGACGCGAGCGCCTCGGCGAAGGCGCGCGCCGTCGGGTAGCGATCGTCGGGCGACTTCGCGAGCGCGCGCAGGATGACGGCCTCGAGCAGCGCGGGGATGCCGCGCTTCGGCGCCGCGGCGCGCGGCGGCGGCGGCGTCTCGGTGAGGTGCGCCGTCATCGTCGCGAGCGGCGTGCGCGCGTGGAACGGTACGCGCCCGACGACCATCTCGTAGAGCATGACGCCCGCCGCGTAGAGGTCGGCGCGGCCGTCGGCCTCGTCGCCGCGCGCCTGC
>DASYCF010000289.1:0-2798 GCA_036500365.1 Byssovorax sp. | reverse complement strand
AGCGCGTCGGCGCGAGCGACGGCGCCGGGGTCGAGCGCGCACACGATCGGATCGACGGCAAACCGCGCGACCTTCGGCTGCGCTCGCCACGCGTTGCACTCGAGCTTCTTGTCGAGCGCGACGAGCACGGACGCGCCGGCCGTGGTCGCGAGGCGCGGCGCCTTGCGCTCTTGAACGAACCCGTACTCGAGGTCACCGTCGGTCACGGGCAGGCGCGAGGCGCGGTCGAACACGCCGTCGGCGCCGAGGTGCCCGGCCGTGAGCCGCGCGCTGCCGAGCGGGCTCCGCGTCTTTCGCTCGGGCGCCGGCTCGAACCACGCGACGTCGACGCCGCCCGCCCGCGCCTTCGCGTCGACGAGGCGCAGGCCCTCCTCGGGCTGCGTGAAGGTCAAGCCCGACGCGCGCGCCTCGTCGTCGAACACGCCGTCGCGCGACGCGAAGCGCACGCGCAGCGAGACCTCGCTCTTCGGCTGCTTGCGCGGCGCGACGCGATGCTTTTTCGCGTCTTTGGGCACGTGCGCGTGGCGCGCCGCCTTCGGGGTGGGGCGCGCCGGCGCGGCATGGCTCGAGCCCGCGCTCACGGGTCGATGCACCTCCGGCTCGAGCAGCGCGACGCGCTCGAGGGCGTCGCCGCCGGCGGCGCCGGCTACGGGCACGGCGAGCGCGGCCGACGTCTCGCCGCAGCCGTGCGCGCGCGGGGTCGTCGCGCCGGCGTCGAACGTGTCGACGCAGAGGTCCGCGCCGTCCGACGTGACGAACGTCGTCGCGCCGTCGGCGCCGTCGAACGCCGTGAGCACGCGCGCGCGCGGGAACACCATCAGCGGGCCGAGCGCGCCCGACTCGTCGACCCTCCTCGCGAACGCGCCGGGCACCTCGGCCGTCGAGGCGACGACGAGCGCGGCGCGCGATCCGGGCATCGGCTCGACGACGAACGGCAAGCGGGTCGCCGCGCCGGCGGCGACGACGCGTGAGGCGACCGACGGCGACGCCGACGTGGGCGCGGACGTCGACGCGGCGCGCCCCGCAGGCGCCGGCTCGACCTGCGCGCTCGCCGAGCAGCCCACGACGCACGCCGCGAGCGCGAGCGAGGCCGTGAATCGGGCGCTCGCTCGACCCTCAGGGGCGTTCGGGCTACGCTCGTCCACGATGAAGAACCACCTGGATCGCGAGCTCGCCGAGGCGATCTCGGGCGACGACGACGCGCCGTCGTCCACGCCGCCCGTCGCCGCGCCGCCCGCGCCTCCGGCCCCGCGCCGACGCAAGAACCTCGGCATGTTGCTGTCGCTCTTGGCCATGGTGGCGGCGCTCACGGTCTTCTTCTTCGTCGGCCTGAAGCCCGCGGCGATCTATGCCGTACCCGTCGACCAGCTGCTCGCGGAGCAGGCGAAATACGTCGGTCGCAAGGTGCGGCTCGAGGGCGAGCTCGTCCCCGGCACGCTCGCGAAGCGCGACCAGCCGTGCGAGTACCGCTTCCGGGTGCACGCGATGCAGCAGCCCGGCCAGCCGCGGCCCAGCGCCGACGAGCTCACCATCCGCTATCCGCAGTGCGTCATCCCCGACACGTTCCGCGACGTCCCCGAGGGCGGCGTCCTCGTGACGGTCGAGGGCGCGCTCGACGCCGACAAGACGTTCGCGGCGACGCAGGTGATGGCCAAATGCGCCTCGAAGTACGACCCCAAAGAGCACAAGATGAAGTCGCCGACCGCCGCGCTGTGAAGCTCGACGCGCGCGCGTCGTCGTGGACGCGTCACTCGGCGGGCGCCTCAGCGGGCTGCTCGGGCTGAGGCTCGGGCGCAGGCGGCTCGGGCGCAGGGGCAGCGGCGGGTGCTTCGGCAGCGGGCGCCTCGGGCGCTGCGGCAGGCGCCTCCGCAGCCGGGGCAGCGGACGGCGCCGGCGTGCCCGGCGCGACGGGGTTGAAGCGGTTTTGGCCGCCTGGCCCGCCGTTTGGCTGCGGGACCTTGCCCTTGTGCATGAACGGGTTGTTCGCCGCGGGTCGCTTCGCGCCCGGCCCAGCGATGCCGCTCGCCGCCGGCCCCGGCACGCCCGGGCCGTCCGCCTGCGTGGGATCGAACGACAGCTTCTTCAGCGGGCCGTGGGCGTGGAAGCCGTAGAAGCCGTCGGGCCGCTTCGCGCGCTTCATCTTCGGCACCTGCATCTCGATGAGACCGCCGCCGCCGCCGCCGGGCGCGCCGAAGAGGCCCTTCGTCAGGTCGTTCTTGCCGCGGTACGAGTCGCTGAACTTGAAGCGGACGAAGAGCTCGGCGACCGAGTTCTGCCAGTTGTCGTGCAGGCCGACCTTGCCCGCGCCGAGGAGCTCGATGTCGGTCCCCTTCGCCTCGAGCTTGTTGACGACGAGGATGCCGTCCTTCGCCTCACCCGACAGCGTGAGATCGCCCATGCGCGCGGCGGGGAGCTCGATGAGGCCCTGGATCTTCGTCTTGCCGTCGCTGACGACGACGTCGGCGATGGTGAGCTCGACGGTGCCGCTGCCCTTGCTCAGCTTGCCGTTCTCGGGGCTCAGGTCGACCTTGCCCGAGGCGATGCCGTGGATGGGGACGCCGCCGATCGCGTGCACGAAGGGCTCGACGCGGCCGATGTCGACGTTCTCGAGCTCGACCTGGATGTCGCCGCTGGAGCCGAGGATCGGCATCACGCCCTTGATCTCGCCGCCGAGCGCGCTGAGCCAGAAGCCCACCTTCAACCGCCCGATGACGAGCGGCAGGATCTTGAGCCGCGCGTGCGCCTCGTCGATCGTGACGACGCTCTCCTTCTTCTCCTTCTCGTCGGCGCCGGCGCTC
>DASYCF010000288.1:0-7614 GCA_036500365.1 Byssovorax sp. | reverse complement strand
TCGCACTCGGCGACGCGCTCGACGCCATCGTCGAGGCGGCCGTCGACGAGCAGCTCGGTCGGCATACCGTGGCCGGGATCACCGACGCGCTCCTCGACGAGGCTGTCGGCAAGCGGAGCCGCTTCCAACAGCTCAAGACGTTCATCAACCAGGACGGCTTCTTGCCGCACGGCGTCCGGCTCCAACGCGTCGATCTTGCCGCGAGCCCGCGGCGTGTGCTCTTCGTCGACGGGAACGGCTACGAGGTCCCGATCGAGGAGCTCTCCGACGGCTTCCGCTCCGCGCTCAGCCTCGTCATCGAGCTGCTCCGGCAGCTCACGAGCGCGTTCGGCGCCGACATCGATGAGCCGCGCGTCGTCGCGCCAGGCGTGTGCCTCATCGACGAGATCGACGCTCACCTGCACCCGACGTGGCAGCACCGCATCGGCGATTTCCTGGTGCGCGCGATGCCCAACATCCAGTTCATCGTCACGACCCACAGCCCGCTCGTCTGCCAGGGCACGACGACGCGCTCCGTGTTCCTCTTGCCCGAGCCGGGGCAGCCTGGCGAAGGGCGCTTCCTCGACACGCAGGAGCTCGATCGCCTGCGGCTCGGCAACGTGCTCGACGCGTACGGCACCGGCGCCTTCGGCGTCGGCGTCGCCCAGTCGGACGCCGGCAAGCAGAGCGCCGCGCGGCTCGGCGAGCTGAACGGTAAGGAGCTCCTCGGCGGCGGCCTCGACGCGGCGGAGCGCGCCGAGCGCGACGCGCTGCGCGCTCGATTGCCCACGCGCGCCGCGGCGATCTCCGACGAGACGATCGACGCGCTGGCCAGGAAGGTCACCGCGCAGGGGAGCGGCTGACGTGCGCCGCGTCCGTGACGTCGGCGCTCCATCGCGTGAGACCCAAGAGGTGCTCGCCGAGCTCACGAAGCTCGTCGTCGACCAACCGAGCTACGCCGCGTCCGTCGCGCGCGCAAAGGCCGAGTGGGAGAGGAAGCTCGGCACGAACGCGAGGCGCGCAGCGTTCGACGAGGTGAAGGCGCTCCTCACGAAGGCGTGCTGGGGCACGCGCCGCTGCAACTACTGCGAGGACTCGGCCGCGGACGAGATCGAGCACTTTCGCCCAAGGACCTCTATCCCGAGCTCGCGTTCGCCTGGGCCAACTACCTCTATGCGTGCGGGCCGTGCAACGGGCCCAAGAGCAACAAGTTCGCCGTGCTCGTCGCCGGCGAGGTCGTGCCCGTCGTGCGCGCGCACGGTGCGCCTCCGACGCCGCCGCCAGGCGGCCGGGCGGCGCTCATCGACCCGCGCGCCGAGGATCCGCTCGCGCTCCTCTTCCTCGACCTGAAGGGCGAGCTCTGCTTCGTCCCCAACCCCGCTCTCCCGCGCGCTTCGCCCGACCGCGCGCGCGCTCGATACACGATCGAGACGCTCCACCTGAACGATCGCGTCGACCTCGTGAGCGCGCGATCGACGACGCTCCGCATGCTGAAGCTCGCCCTGATCGCCGCGGCCGCGTCGACATCGATCGTCGCCGCCGGAGTCGACGTGCTTGCGGACGCGCGCGTCGCCGTGGGCAGCACGCCGCACCGCTTCGTGTGGGACGAGATGCGGCGCCACGCGTCCCTCGGGATCACGCCCTATCGGGAGCTCTTTGCCGCCGTCGCCGACGCTGCCGATTGGTGACCTGCTCCAGCGGCTTCGCCGCCGGCGGCACCGAGCACCCTCGCGCGGCTACGCGAGGGCCTCCTTGAAGAGCGCGAGCTCTCGACTCCACGCCTTCTCGGCCGCCTCCTGGTTGTAGACGTGCGAATCGGGCGGACACCACCCGTGGAGCGTCCCCGCGTAGACCTCGATCTCCGCCGGGAGCGACGCCTTGGCAAAGGCCTCCTTCAACGTCGTCTTCGCCTCGGGCTGCTTCGCGTCGTCGTTGGACGCGATCGCGATCAAGAAATGCGCCTTCATCTTGGGGATCAAGAGGTGTGGGCTGTCGGGCTTGTCGGTGACGAGGCTGCCTCCATGGAACGTCCCCGCGGCTCCGATGCGGTCCGGGACGGCGGCCGCCGTGCGCAGCACGAGCGGGCCACCCATGCAGTACCCGGCGGTGCCCATCTTCCGCTTCTTGTCGACCGCGGGCTGCTGGTCGAGCCACGCCGTGAACGCCTTCGCGTCGATCGCGGCGGTGTCCGCGGTGAGCGAGCGCATGAGCGCCATCAACGGCTCGCGGACCGCGGGATCATCCATGTTGGCCTTCGGATCCGAGGTGGGCGCCTTCTTCTGGCGATAGAATGGATTGACCGCGAGCACGGCATAGCCTGCCTCGGCGAGGCGCTTGCCCATCTGTCGGAAGGCCGGACGCAGACCGAAGATGTCGGGCCACACGAGCACCGCCGGAGCGGCGCCCGTCGTCGGACGCACGAAGTACGCGTCGCACGCGCCATCGGGGGTCGCGATGCTGACCTCGGATTCGGTCGTGGGCGCAGGAGCCCCGGCGAGCGCGGGCGCGTGAGGCTCCGAAGGTTGGCACGCCGAGGCGAGCAGCGAAGCGACGCCCGCGCCGAGGGTCAAGGCGCCGAAGCCGCGGCGAGAGAGGGAGTCGGTCGCCGCGGTCCGAAGGCGGTACGCGAGCATGTCGTCGAGGGAGTCGTCGTCGCACATGCCTCGCAGCTAGCCCCGTCTCCGCCAGGGCAGCAAGCTGCTCGCACACGGAGACGAGCAGCCCGAAAGGACCCTCCGGTCGCGAGTACGGCCAGGGCTGATCGACGCCGCAGGTCCCCGAACGAGCGAGCGTGGTGGCCGGGCCACACGCGCAGAGCTAGGAGCTGGGTGTGGCGACGGCGACCTACGATCAACCCTTCTGGGAAGGCCTCTGGGACAAAACCCTCCGCGAGCACGCCGACAAGGTCGCGCGCCGCCCGCCGAACGCGCACCTCGTCGGTGAGCTCGCGGATCTCCCGCCCGGGCGCGCGCTCGACGCCGGGTGCGGGCACGGCGCCGAGACGCTGTGGCTCGCCGCGCGCGGCTGGCAGGTGACCGCGGTCGACTTCTCCGCGAGCGCCCTCGCCCACGCCCGCGCGATGGCCGAGGCGGCCGGCCCCGAGCTCGCGCAGCGCATCACGTGGGCCGAGGGCGACCTCGCGACGTGGCCCGTGCCGCCGGAGTCGTTCGATCTCGTCGTCTGCCTGTACGTGCACATCGCCGGGTCGGTCGAGGACATGGTGCGCACGGTGGCCAGCGGCGTCGCGCCCGGCGGCGCGCTGCTCCTGGTCGGCCACCGCCCGATCGATCCGGCGACGGGCGCGGCGACTCACGCCGCGGGTCAGGTGCAGGTCTCCGTCGAAGCCGCCGTCGCCGCGCTCGACGCGCGTGACTGGGAGTGGCGCGTCGCCGAGGACCGCCCGCGCGCCGTCGCCGGCACCGGCGTCGAGGCCGTCCTCTTCGCCCGCCGCCGCCCCGCGGCGGAGGATCTCGATCCAGGAGGAGCCGCTCGATGACCGTCACCATCACCGCCTTCGAACGCTCGCCCGACGGCGGCAAGGGACTGGCCCGCGACACCCGCGTTCGTTGGGCGCTCGAAGAGGTCGGACAGCCCTACGAGGTCCGCCTCGTCTCGTTCCGCGAGATGAAGGAGCCTGCCCACCTCGCCATTCATCCGTTCGGTCAGATCCCGACCTACGAAGAGGGCGAACTGACCCTCTTCGAAACGGGAGCCATCGTCCTTCACCTCGCCGAGCGCCACGCAGGCCTCTTCCCCGCCGACGCGAACGCCCGCGCGCGCGCGATCACGTGGATGTTCGCCGCGGTGAACACCGTGGAGCCGCCGATCCTCGAGCTGGTGACCGCGAAGATCATCGAAGCCGACAAGCCCTGGCGCGCCGATCGAATGCCGCTGGTGGAGGCGCGCATTCGCGACCGCCTGAAGCTGCTCTCCGTTCGCCTCGGCGCCGCCGAGTGGCTCGATGGCGCGTTCAGCGCCGGCGACTTGATGATGGTCTCGGTGCTGCTCCGGGCGAGGCCGTCGGGCATCCTCGACGAGCTCCCGAACCTCTCCGCCTACGTCGCCCGCGGCGAGGCGCGCCCCGCCTACGAGCGAGCCTTCGAGGCGCAGCTCGCGATCAACGCGCCGCCACCGACCGCGTGATCGCGGCCTAAAACGTGTACCGGAGGTCGATCCCCGGCGCGAACACCACCACGAGGCCGCCGACGAGCGGGTCGGCCGGATAGGTCGCGAAGCCGTCGCCGCCGAGCGTCACGGCGGGGTTGCCGTCGTCGCCCCACTTCGGCTTCTTCGCCGCGATGAGGAAGAGCGCCTGCACGCCCGCCGACAGATCGACGTGTTCGCCGAGGTGCACGCCGAAGGTCACCTCGGGGTCGACGTACACGAACACGGCGCTCGGGTCGTTCGAGGTCTCGGGCGCGGTCACGGTCGTGCCGGCGCGCGTCTGGAACGAGCCGTCGCGGATGTCGCGCGCCGAGCCGATGAAGGCGCCCGCGCCGAGACGGAGCAAGAGCGGGAAGCGCTGCGCGACGTCGAGGCCGTAGCTCCCCGCGACGCCCGCGAGCGCGCCGTGGAGGCGGAGCTTGTCGCGCGCGGTCCCGGCGTCGGCGGGCAGGCCGGTCGGCTGGATCGTCGCCGCGCGCTGGTCGATCGACTGGCTCATCTGCAAGAAGCCCACGCCGATGCCGATGCCGACGCCGTTGCCGTACTCGTACGTCGCGTGGAGCGTCGCGAGGCCCCCGAGGCCGAGGCCCTCGGTGCAGCCGCTGCAGCTCGCGACGCCGCCGAACGAGGGGGCGAGCGCGAACGCGCCGGCGGCGTCGATGCGCACGTGCGAGGGCTTGCGCCACTTCGCCGCGTCGATGTCGCGCTCGAGCTTGATGGGGAGCTTCTTCACCTCGCCGCGGTCGAGCGACACGCTCTCGGCCTTGGGAAAGAAGCCCTCGAAGCTCGCCTCGACGCGGTGCGCGCCGCGCGTGAGGCGGCCCTCCCACACGCCGTTTCCCACGACGACGCCGTCGATCGTGATCTGCGCGCCCGACGGCGCCACCTCGATCGCGATGGCGCCCTCGAGGTGTGCGGCCGCGAGCGTGAGCGTCGTGACCTCGTTCGTGCGCACCTTCGCGGCGGCGGGCGGCGTGCCGAAGTCCTCGTCTCCGCGGAGCACGACGGCGTGCGGGCCCGTCGCCAGCACGCCCTCCCACGGCGTGACGCCGACCTGCGCGCCGTCGACCAGCACGTCGATTTTCTTGCCGCTCGCCTCGGCGACGCGCAGGCGCCCGGACGCGGCGAGCGCCTTCATCACGGCGACGACGCGCGCGGTCTGGCCACCCGCGACCTCGACGCGCCCGTCGTACGGCGTGAAGCCGACCTTGAAGACCTTGACTGTGTGCGACCCCGCGCCGACGCGCAGCGGCTCGACCGTCGGGTAATCCGCGCGGTTCTTGCCGTCGACCATGATGGTCGCGCCGGGCACGGCGCCCGTCACGTCGATCGTGCCGACGAGCTCGCGGAGCTCGGCGACGGCCTTCTGCGCGTCTTGCTTGTCGGTGACGGTCCAGCCGGTGAAGTCGCGCAGCGCCGACTCGAACATGTCGAGCGCCTCGTCGAACCGCTCGAGCTTGCGCAGGACGACGCCCGCGTTGACGGTCGCGCTGCGCGTCGGGAAGAGCTCGCGTGATCGCACGAACTCCGCGAGCGCGGCCTGCCACGCGTCCTGCTTCAAGAGCTCGAGGCCGCGGAGGAAGTGCTTCTTCGCCTCGTCTTTGTTGGCGGGGTCGGGCTCGGCCTTCGCCTCGGGGTCCTCGCCGAGCGCGCCGCCGGTGGACTTCGCGGGCTGCTGCGCGAGGGCGATCGCGGAGGTGCCGAGCACCTGCGCGCTCACGAGCGCGGCGGCCACGACCTTGGCCGCGCGCCGCCTCCGCGCTCCGACGACCGCCGCGACGAGCGCGAGCGCGAACGCCCACGCGCCGCCGCTCCCGCCGGCCCCGCTCGTCGAGCACCCCGAGTCGACGGCGGGCGGCGTCGGCGCCGCGACGCAGTTGCCGCCGTCGTCGCACACGGCCGGCGCGATGCAGTCGTCGACCGACGCGCAGCGCTCGAGGCACGCGGACGCCATGTCGGGGCAGACGTACGGCGCGCAGTCGGTCGTCGTGCCGTCGGGCGAGACGAGGTGCTCGCCGTCCTTGTCGCAGCGGGTCTGGGTGACGACGACGCACTGGTTGGTCGTCGCGCAGACGCTGCCCATCTCGCAGTCGCTCGTCGTCGAGCAGCTCGTGAGGCAGTCGCTGCCGTCGCTCTTGCACTTGTAGTTGCCGCAGCTCTTCGGCTGGTCGGTGCACGTGCCGTTGTCACACGTGCCGCCCGTGACCTGGCCGTCCATGCACGTCGAGTCGCCGCAGGCCTTGTGACCGTAGTCGCACTGCGACTGGCTCGACTTGCAGCTCCCCTCGCACGGCGTCCCCGCGCCGTCGCACGCGGCGCGCGCCGGGGTGCCGCTCACGGGCTGGTGCGGCGCGCCCGTGACCTGGCTGCACGCGCCGGGGTGGTCGGTCGTGTCGCACGCCTCGCACTGGCCGGTGCACGCGGTGTCGCAGCAGCGCCCGTCGACGCAGAGGCCGCTCTTGCACTGGTCGACGGCGGTGCACGTCGCGCCGTCGTTGTCCTTCTTCGGCTTGCAGAACGGCACGGTCTGCCCGGGCGCGAGCGTGAAGTCGCAGAACGAGTCGTCGGAGCAGTCGGTGTCGCCCTGGCAGCCGTCGACGTCGGTGCGGCAGCGCGCGTCGGTGCCCGACGCGGCGAAGCAGTTGTAGGGCGAGCACGTCTTGATCTGGCCGGTCGTGACGCCGCCGTCGCCGTCGCAGACGAGGCTCACCGCGACGAAGCTCTGGCAGAGCTTCTCGGTCAGGCCGCCGGAAACGACGGGGCCGCACGTGCCGTTCATCGCCGGGTTCGCGGCGTGCGTGCACTCGTCGCAGATGCCGTCGCACGCGGCGTCGCAGCAGACGCCCTCCTTCGAGCAGATGCCGGACGCGCACTCGCCGCCGTCGTTGCAGACCTCGCCGTTGTTGCGCTGCAAGACCTCGGCGTAGTGATCGGTCGCGGACGGGTCGTCGCCGCCCTCGACCACGACCTGCCCCGAGGGGAGCAGCGTCGCGGCGTGGTGCGCGCGCGCGACGTTCATCGTCGAGTCGGCGAGCGTCATCGCCGGGTGCGTGAGGTCGTACACCTCGCTGCTCGCGGTCGCGACGTTCGACCCGTCGACGCCGCCGACGATGAGCACGCGCCCCTGATCCTTGAGCGTCGTCGCGGTGTGGAACGAGCGGAACGACTCGAGCTGGATGAGCTGCGAGCTGAATTTGTTCGTCGTCGGGTCGTAGATCTCGGCGGTCTTGAACGTGACGCCGACCTCGTTGCGCCCGCCCGTGATGAGCACGCTGCCCGCCGCGTCCTCGAGGTGCGCCGCCGCGGCGAAGGCGCGCACGCTCGTCATGTGTCCGGCCGTCGACGTGAACGTGTTCGTCGTCGGATCGAAGGTCTCTGCCGTCGAGACGGCCGCGTTGTTCAGCGCGCCGATGCCGCCCGCGACGAGCACCTTGCCGGCGCTCCCGGCGAGCTCGGCGACGTGCCCGTGGC
>DASYCF010000287.1:0-11486 GCA_036500365.1 Byssovorax sp. | reverse complement strand
CGGCCGGCGCCTCGAGCCACACGTGCTGGTACGGACAGTGCCAATACACGTCGGCGCGCCTCCAGACGCTCGGGCTCTTCGAACAGGCTTATGGTCGCTTCGAGGCGCGCGTTCAGATCCCCCGCGGACAGGGCCTCTGGCCTGCGTTCTGGATGCTCGGTAACGACATCGACACGAACGGCTGGCCCACGTGCGGCGAGGTCGACGTCATGGAGAACATCGGCCGCGAGCCCGGCGCCGTCCACGGCAGCATGCACGGCCCGGGTTATTCTGGCGGGAGCGCGCTCACCGCGTCGTTCGATCTGCCGAACGGCGCGGCCTTCGCCGACGACTTCCACGTCTTCGCCGTCGAGTGGGAGCCCGACGTCGTGCGCTTCTACGTCGACGACGCCCTCTACGAGACGCAGACCTCGAGCGACGTGCCCGCCGGCACGACGTGGGTCTTCGATCACCCGTTCTTCCTGCTGCTGAACGTGGCGGTCGGCGGCGGCTGGCCCGGCGATCCCGACGCGACGACCATGTTCCCGCAGACGATGCTCGTCGACTACGTGCGCGTGTACAGGTAGCCGGCGTGGCGCGGTCGAGGCCTTCGTGCGATCCTCGCGCGTCGCCTCGCACGCGGGTCCTGCGTCTGCGTGAGGCCGACCGTCGGAGGACGCGATGATGTCTCGAGGCCTGTTGTGCGCGTTGATCCTCGGCTCTGCAGGGCTCGCGACGGGCTGCTCGCCTGCGGCGCCGCCGACGCCCGGTCCGCTCGACACGGCGCCCGCCCCGCCGCGTTCGCAGCCGCCGAGCGTGTCGGACGCGGCGCCTTCGCCGATCACCGAAGCACCGCGCGCCGACGACGCCGACCTCCGCGACCCGTTCCAGGAGCCGCACGCGCCCGGCCCTCCGACGACCACCCCGCTGCGGCGCACGCGGCGGTTTTCCGTCGCCGATCTCAAGCTGATCGGCGTCGCGGGCGCGAGCGGCGACGCGCACGCGCTCGTCCGCGATCCGACGGGACGAGGCTGGGTCGTCGCCGCGGGCGAGCTCGTCGGCCGACCCGAGACGCGCGGCGGCGCCGTCGCGAGCTGGCGCGTCGACCGCATCCGCGAGCGCGACGTCGTGCTCGCCCTCGACGCCGGACAAGGCCGCCCCCTCGCGACGCGCGTGCTCGCGCTCCCCGCCGACCCGCTGATCGAAGCGCACGACTGAGCAGCGCGATCGCGTCAGTGGCCCTTCGGGTTCTTGCCCTGGAGCTCGAGCTCGCGCAGGGTCTTGCGGTCGACCTTCGCGCGATCGTTCCTCGGCACGTCGTCGACGAAGGCGATCCAGCGAGGGTATTTGTGCTTCGTGAGGCGCTCCTTCACGTGTGACTTGAGCTCGTCGGCGAGGGCCCTGCGCGCGTCGTCGCTCGTGAGCTTCGCCCTCGCCTCCTCGCGCAACACCACGAGCGCCTTCGGCTTCGTCAGGCCCTCTTCGTCGGCGCCGATGACGGCGACGTGCGACACGGCGCCGTGCTGCAACAAGCACTCTTCGATCTCGATCGGCGCGACCCACACGCCCCCGACCTTCAAGAGATCGTCGACGCGGCCGGAGAACCAGAGATAGCCCTCGTCGTCGAGCTTGAAGAGGTCGCCCGTCCGGCACCAGTGGCCGTGGAACGTCGACCAGCTCTTGTCGCGGTCGCGGTGGTAGCCGAGCGCGACGGAGTCGCCCTTGACCCACATGACGCCCGTCTCGCCGCGCGCGAGCTCTGGGGCGCCGGGGCCGGCGGCCTCCTCGGCGAGGATCTTGAGCTCGTAGCCCTCGACCACCTTGCCGAGCGAGCCGGGCTTCACGTCGCCCGGGCGGTTCGAGCAGTAGATGTGGAACATCTCGGCCGAGCCGATGCCGTCGTACACGTCGTTCGTCGGGAAGCGCTCGGCGAAGCGGCCGAGGAGCGACGCCGGCAGCGCCTCGCCGGCGGAGAGGTGGAAGCGCACGCTCGAGAAATCGAGCGGCGCCTCGCCCGCGGCGCGCCGCGCGTCGTCGTGCTCGAGGAGCTTGCCCATCATCGTCGGCACGTTGGTGACGATGGTGGGCTTGTGCCGCGTGATCGCGTGCGCGAGCGACTCCGGCGTCGGCCGCTCGGCGAAGAGCGCGGTCGTCGCGCCGACGGCGAACGGGAACATGAGGTTCGTGCCCGTCGCGTAGCCGAAGAAGAGGCGCGACACGCTCACCGTGACGTCGCCCTTGCGGTAGCCGACGGTCTTCTTCGCGTAGACCTCGCAGTTGAAGGCGAAGTCGCGGTGCGTGTGGATCGCCGCCTTGCTCTTGCCCGTCGAGCCCGACGTGAAGAGCCAGACCGCGACGTCGTCGCGCTTCGTGCGCGGCGGGGCGACGCCGCCGGCGCGCGCGACCTTCGCCCCGGTCTCGAGCGCGCCCGCGAACGACACCGCCGCGACGCGCTGCGCCTCGAGCGCCGTCACGTCGACGGGCGCCTCCACGTCGTCGCCGGTCGCCACCTCGGGCACGACGACGACGTGGCGATACTCGTTCCGCGTCGTGTCGAGCTTGTCGACGAGCGCGGCGGCGACGCGCGGGTTCGTGATCACGCAGCGCGCGCGCGTGTAGTCGACGAGGTAGCGGAGGTCCTCGATCGGCGCGTCGGGGTTCGCCATCGCGACGACGGCGCCGTGCGCGAGCGTCGCGAAGAACGCGACCGCGAACGCCGGCGAGTCGTGGAGGCAAATGAGCACGCGCTCCTCGGGGTGCACGTTCTCGTTCAGCGCGAAGTAGCCGACGAGCGAGCGCACCCTCGTCGCGACGTCGCCGTACGAGTACACGCGATCGCCGAACAGGATCGCCGGCGCGTGCGCGAGCCCCTCGCCGAGGCGGTGGAACAGGAAGTAGTCGGCGAGGTTGAAGTCGTCCGGGAACGTCGGGTGGCTCATCGCGCGCCGAGCCTACCCCGTCGCGCGCGCCGCGGTAGCGCCGAGCGCTCGGCGTCAGGCGTGCGCGAGCGGGTCGCGGTAGACGTCGGCGAGCGCGAGCTCGACGCCGAGCGACGTGAGGCGCGCGACGCCGCCCTGCCTGGACTCCTCGAGCGCCCAGCCGGCGTCGCGGCGCCACACCTCGACGAGCTCGTCGTCCTGCGACACGGCGACGTACTCGCGGAGCGAAGGGAGCCAGCGATAGTGGCGAAACTTCGTGCCGAGGTCGTAGTCCGCCGTCGACGGCGAGAGCACCTCCACGATCACGATCGGGTTCGTGACGGCGTCGGCGTCGACGCCGCTGCGCTCGATCGCGCCGCACACGACCGCGGCGTCGGGGAGGAGCGTCCGGTTCGTCGCCTCGACCCGCACCTTCGTCCCCGCCGCGAGGACCGCGCACCGGCGCTCGCCGAGCCCGACGCGAAGGAGATGGAGCACGTTGGCGAGGATGCGGCCGTGCGCGATGGTCGCGCCCGCCATCGCGCGGACGGCGCCGTCGTGGAACTCGACGCCGTTCTCGCTCGCGGCGTCGAGCGCGAGGTACTGCGCGTACGCGATCGGGTGAGCCTCGGCGCGCGCCATCCGCGCGAGTCTATCACCGCGCCGAACGCTCACATGTTGGTGAGGTCGACGTCGAACGCCGGCCGCGGCTCTCCACGACCTTCTTCCTGTCGTACCAAGGGCAGGTCGACCGCGCGCCGGCCCACACGATCAGGCCTCCGAAGAGGAAGTCCAGCGTCCCGAAGACGAGCCATGCTCCCGAGAAGCTCGCGCGCGGGCCGAGCACGCCGCCGCCGCCGCGCACGTAGAACGGTCGCGCGCGCACGCTCCGCCCGGTCTCCCTCCACACCTGGGTGAGGGAGTTCTTGCCCTGGACGTCGCGCACCGTCTGCTCGATGTCGACGGCGACGGCCACGGGATCGGCGGCCTCGTCGACGTCGACGGCGCCGTGCACCACGCGGCCGGGCCGGGCGCCGACGAGGACCGGGGAACGGGCTCGGGCTCGAGCCCGAGCCTGCGCCGAGCCTGCGCCTGAGTCCGCGCTGATCTCGCGCCCGCCCGCAGGGAGGTGTCAGTGGTGCTTCGCGGCGCCGGGCTCCTGGATCGGTGCTTCGCCGATCATCGCCTCGAGCTCGGCCTCGCCGCGGTCCACCTTGCTCTTCGTCTTGCGCGCGACCCACTGCGACACGTCGTCGAACAGCGAGTACGCGACGGGCACCGCGAGCAGCGTGAGCAACAGTGACAGCGTCTGGCCGCCGAGGACGATGGAGCTCATCGTCCGGTTCTGACCCGAGCCGACGCCGTGCGACAGGATGAGCGGGATCATGCCGGCGACGAAGGCGATCGTCGTCATGAGGATGGGCCGCAACCGATCCTTGTTCGCCTCGAGGATCGCCTCGAGCCGTGGCAACCCCTGCGCGCGTAGATGGTTCGTGTGATCGATCTGCAGGATCGCGTTCTTCTTCACGACGCCGAAGAGCACCAGCAGGCCGAGGCCCGAGAACAGGTTCAGCGTCTCGTGGAAGAGGTGCAGCGAGAGCAGCGCGAACGGCACGGTCAGCGGCAGCGTGAGCAGGATCGTGATCGGGTGCAGCCACGACTCGAACTGCGCCGCGAGGATCAGGTACATGAAGACGAACGACATCCCGATGACCATCAGAAAGCTGACGGCCGTGCGCGCCGAGTCCTTCGAGCGGCCGACGGGCGTCGCCGTGTAGCCGATCGGCAAGTTCTGGCTCGCGATCGCCTTGTTGAGCGCGGTCTGCACCGCCGTGTCGCCGATGCCAGGGGCCGAGTTCGCGACGACCGTGATCTGACGGCGGCGACCGAGGCGCTGGATCTGCGAGGGCCCCGCGTCGGCCTTGAGATTGACGACGCTGCTGAGCGGCACGGCGCCCACGGTCGTCGATGGCACGGTGAGCGTCGCGAGCGTCGCCTCGTCGGCGCGGAAGCGCGGGTCGGCGCGCATGCGGATGTCGTACTCCTCGCCGCCCTCGCCGTAGGTCGACACCTTGATGCCGCCGACGAACATCTGCAGCGTGCTCGCGACGTCGGCCACCTGCACGCCGAGCGACGCGGCGCGCTCGCGGGCGATGGTCGCCTTGAGCTCCGGCTTGCCGACGACGAGCGTCGTGTCGACGTCGACCGCGCCGGGGAACTTCTTCAGCTCGGCGGCGATCTTGTCGGCGTAGACCGCGAGCCGGTCGAGATCGGGGCCCTGCAGCGCCATCTGCACGTTGGCGGTCGCGGCGCCGCCGACGGAGATCAGCTGCACCTCGCCGGCCGTGAGTCGGAGCTCGGGGGGCTGCTTCGCGAGCACCTCCTTGCGCACCTTCTGCATCATCTCGAACTGGCCGAGCGCGCGCTGCTCGGGGTCGTTCAGCATGACGTAGACCTTGGCGATGTTCTGCGGAGCTTGGTCGCCCTCGCCGACGGTGACCAGCGTGTGCTCGACGCCGGCGAAGTGCGAGACCTCTCCCGCGATGCGCTCCGCGATGAAGCGCGTCGACGTGAGGCTCGTGCCCTCGGGCGCGCGCACGCTGATCTCGAACTGCGCCTGATCGTCGGGCGGAAGGAACCCCGACGGCAGCGTCGACGCGATGGGCACGCACGCGCCGAGCGACACGACGGCGGCGACGACGATGATCCAGCGGTGCCGCATCACGGCCCGCAGCGTGACCATGTAGGCGCGCTCGAGCGGCCGGTAGAACGCGTCGACGAAGCGCTCGAGCGCGGGGCGCTTGCCCACGTCGTACTCGCGCCGGAGCGAGAGCCAGCGCGCCGCGAGCGACGGCGTCAGCGTGAAGCTCACGAGCAGCGAGACCGCGATCGCGAACGCCATCGTCAGCGCGAAGCTCTTCAAGAAGCGCCCTGCGATGCCGGGCATGAACGAGACCGGGATGAACACGGCCATCAGCGAGAGCGTCGTCGCGAGCACGGCCATGCCGATCTCGCGCGTCGCCAGCACGGCGGCCGGGTAGGGCTTCACGCGCTTGTCGTCGATGTACCGGACGATGTTCTCGAGCACGACGATCGCGTCGTCGATGACGATGCCGACGGCCAGCGCGAGCGCGAGCAGCGTCAGGAAGTTCAGCGTGAAGCCCGCGATCCACATCGCCGCGAACGTGCCGATGATCGAGATCGGGATCGCGAAGGCCGCGATCACCGTGCTGCGCGCGTTCGCGAGGAAGAGGAGGACGACGAGCGCGGCGAGGCCGGCGCCGATGACGAGGTGCTCCTTCACCGCGCCGATGCCCGTGCGGATGACGCGCGAGTTGTCGCGCACGACCTCGAGCTCGCTCCCCGCGGGGAGCTGCTTCTGGATCTCCTTCATCCGCTTCTTCACGGCGTCGACGACCTCGACCGTGTTCTGCCCGGACTGCTTCAGGATCGAGAGCAGGACGGTGCGCTGCCGGTCGTACTCGGCGTAGGTCTTCTCGTCGGACGCGCCGTCCTCGACCGTGGCGACGTCGTCGAGGTGCACGGCGTGCTCGCCGATCTCGCGCACGACCACGCGCCCGAGCGCTTCGACCGAGGTGACCTTGCCGATCACGCGCAGCGTGAGGTTCGTCGGCCCCGTCTCGACGCTGCCGCCGGGCGTGCTGAGGTTCTGCGAGGCGATCGCGCGCTGCACGTCGGCCGCCGTCAGGCCGTACGCGTTGAGCGACACGGGGTTCATGCGCACGTTGATCTGGCGCGTGCGCGTGCCGATGAGGTTCACCTGGCCGACGCCGGAGATGCTCTCGATCGAGCGGCGCACCAGCTTGTCGGCGAGCTCGCTCGTCTCGCGGATGGGCTTGTCGCTGTGGAGCGCGACCAGGAGTACGGGCGCGGCGCCGAGGTCGATCTTGCTGACGATCGGCGGGTCGATGCCCTTCGGCAGGTCGGGCAGGATCGTCTGGATCTTGTCGCGCACGTCCTGCGCGGCGACGTCGACGTTCTTGTCGATGTCGAACTGCACCGTGACGATCGACACGCCCTCGCTCGAGACGGAGCGGAGCTCGTCGATGCCCGAGATCGTGTTGACCGATCCCTCGATCTTGTCGGTGATGTCGGTCTCGACCTCCTCGGGCGCGGCGCCCTCGAGGCGGGTCGTGATGACGACGAACGGGAGATCGACGTTCGGGAACTGATCGAGCCCGAGCTTGGCGTACCCGGCGCCGCCGAGCACGACGATGACGAGCATGAGCACCGACGCGAAGACCGGCCTGCGGACGCAGATTTGTGCGAGCCATTGCATGGTGCGTCACTCCACCGCTTGGCCGTTGAAGAGCTTCGGATCGGGCTTGTCGACCACCTTCTCGCCAGCCTTGAGGCCGCGCAGGACGCCGACCTCGGCGCCCTTCGTCACGCCGAGCTGCACGGCGCGCTCCTCGAGATGGCCGGCGACGACGGCGTACGCGGCGTCGTGCTCCTCGCGCTTGAAGATCGCGGTCGAGGGGACGACGGGCGTCTTCTCCTCGCCGGTCTCGAGCGTCACGTCGGCGAACATGCCGGGCATGAGCTCGTGCTCGCCGTTCGGCACCTCGGCCTCGGCCACGACGTCGCGCGTCGCGTCGCGCACGGCGCCCGACACGAACTTCACGACGCCCGGGAACGTCTTGCCCGGGAACGCGACGACGGAGAACGTCAGCGCCACGTCCTTCTTCACGGCCGCGACGTTCGCCTCGGGCACGGTGAACTCGAGGCGCAGCGGGTCGACGTCGACGATGGTCGCGACCTTGGAGTCGGCGTGCACGTATTGCCCGACGTCGACCTTGCGCTCGACGACGACGCCGGCGAACGGCGCCTTGATGACGCCGTCCGTCACGTTGAGCGACGCGGCGCTCGCGCGCGCCTGCGCGGCGCGGAGCGAGAGCGGCTGCGTCTTGCACGCGTCGGCCGTGCGATCGAACTCGGCCTGCGTGATCGCCTTCCGCGCGAGGAGATCCTTGTAGCGCTCGCAGTCGCGCGTCGCCGACTCGGCCTGCGCGCGCGAGAGCTCGACCATGGCGCTCGCCTCGGCGGCGGAGGCGGCGGCGGCGCGCACGTCGAGCTTCGCGATGACGTCGCCCTTCTTCACCTCGGTGCCGCGCTCGACGAACGTCGCGATCACCTTGCCGCTCGCGTCGGCCGCGAGGTCCGTCTGCTGCTGGCCGCGGAGCGTGCCGGTGAGGCGGATGCCGCGCGCCATGGGTTTCTCCACGACGTCGACGACGGTCACGTGCGCGGGCGGATCGGGCGGCGCGCCCGTCGCGTCGAGCTTCTTGTGGCAAGCGAGCAGCGCCGCGCCGAGCGCCACGCGGGCAGCGCCGCGCGCGACGAGTTGGTGCGTTCGAGACCTGTTCACGGCGTCCTCCCGGCGTTCGCTTGAAGGGGTCGGCCCGCGGCGAGCCGAAGGAGCGCGCGCGCGGCTTGGAGATCGGCGTCCGCGCTGATCCGCGCGACGTCGGCCTGGAACGCGTCGCGCTCCGCGGTCACCACGTCGAGCTGCGTGGCGATCCCGCCGGTGTAGCGCTCCTGTGAGATCCGCACCGCCTCGTTCGCGGCGTCCAGCGCGACGCGCGCGGCCCGCGCCTTGGTGATGTTCGCCCGGACGCGCGACCACGCTTCGAAGATCGCGTCGTTCGAGCCGAGCTGCGTCTTGTCGCGCTGCGCCTTCGCGACGTTGGCGAGCGCGTTCGCTTGGCGGATGCTCGCGATCAGCGAGTAGTCGAGGCGCCACGACGCAGTGAGCATGAGCTGGTACGACTCGTTCAGCGGGACGAGCGAGGGCGCGTTCGTGACGTGCTCGATTGCGGTCCCCGAGATCGTCGGGATGAACGCGAGGTGCGTCGCGTCGCGCGCGACCTCGGCCGCGTGGAGGTTCGCCTCGGCCACGCGCATTTCCGGCGAGTCCGCGCCTCCGGCCATCCAGCCCGCGAGCGCCGCCTCCTCGTGCAGGTCGTCGGGGCTCAGCACCGCGCTCGTGTCCGTCGGCGGCAGGCCTGTCGCCGTCTGCAGCCCGCGGACGGCGAGGTCGAACATGAGCTGCGCGTCGGCGACGTTGCCTTCCGCGCGCGAGACGTCGGCCGTCGCGCGCGAGACGTCGAGGTCCGAGGCGATGCCGCCGGTGCGCCGATCCTTGACGAGCTGGAGGTTCTTCTGAGCGACGTCGAGGCTCTTTCGCGCCGACTCGACGAACGAGGCGCCGCCGAGCACCGCGTAGTACGCGCGGACGACGGCGCGCTGCACCTCGGTCTTCGCGGCGAGCGTGCCGATCTTCGCCGCCTCGGCGCTCGCCCGGCTCGCCCGCCACGTCCCGAAGGAACGCGGATCGAAGATGGGGACGTCGAGTTCGAAGTACGCGTCGAGCTGGTTCAGCTTGAGGATGGTGACGGTGCCGAAGCCCGGAAACGGGAACGAGATGTCCTCCTGATTGCGCGTGTAGACGCCGCGGGCCGAGAGCGCGGGCAAGAGGTGGCCGAGGGCGACGGCCGCCTCCGCGTCCTTCTCGTCCGCGTTCGCGTCGGCGAGGCGGGCGTCCGTACTGGTGGCCTCGGCGCGCGCGAGGAATTCGCTCAGCGGCTGGAGCGCGTGCGCGTTCGGTGCGCCGAGCGACGCGGCCGCGAACGCTGCGGCTGCGGTGAAGGCGACGCCGCGGGCGTGGCCGGTCCATCGTCCGAACATGTCTGCCTCCGAAAGCGGCACGCATCGCGCCGCGGGTACCCGTTCGATCTGCTCGAGCTGTTCGCCCCCCGCGGAAATCGCTCCGCGGGTGATAGCGACGCCCCGGTCACATTGCAACTCGTAGTTGCGAAGTAGACCGAATCGGTGCGAGGCTCGCGCTCCGTGCGGCGACGCGCCTTGTGCGACCGCCGCGCGCGCTAGAAGGTGCATCGGTGCGCAAGCCCACCAAGCCAGCACGCCCTCGGGGCCGGGGCGCGCCCGTCGTTCGCGACATCCTCGACGCCGCGCTCGAGGAGCTCGCGATCGTGGGGTACGACGCGCTGCGGTTCGAGCATGTAGCGGCGCGTGCGTCCGTGAACAAGACCACGATCTACCGCCGCTGGCCGACGAAGCCCGAGCTCGTCAGCGCCGCGCTCCTCAGCATCCCGGGCGACGCGATCCTCATGCCCGACACGGGGTCGCTGCGCGGCGACCTGCTCGAGATGGGCCGCCTCATCATGACGTTCACGCGCGCCTCGATAGGCAAGGGCCTCGCGCGGCTCTTCATCGCCGCCGAGCCGGACTCGGAGCTCCTCAAGATCGCGCGCTCGCTCCGCGACTCGTTCGCGCCGATGCATCGCGGTGTCATGCGGCGCGCCATCTCCCGCGGAGAGCTCTCCCCCGAGGTCGACGGCCTGCTCCTGGTCGATCTCATCGACGCGGCGATCACGCACCGCTTCCATTTCGAGCACTTCGACGTGGACGAGGGCTACGTCGAGCGCGTGGTCGACGCGGTGCTCGGCGGGGCGATGCCGCCGGCGACGCGTCCTCGCGCGAAGAAGCGCGCGCCGCAGACGCGACCGGTCGCGCCGCCGCGGGCGCGCAGCCGGGCGCGCTGACGTCCTCGCCCGTCGAGCGCCACGACGGGTTGCGTTGTCACCCACCACCGCTCGATGGTCCCCGCGGCGTTCGCGAGGCGGCGCGCGCGTCTTCCGGGTGGCCGAGCGTGGTCGCGATCGCGTGCTTCGACCGGCCGGTCAGAAGCGGTAGCGGACGGTCACCTCGGGCACCCACACCGAGAAGACGCCGTACGCGCGCTCGTTCGCGAGGAGCGCCGAGTTCCCGAGGCAGCCGGACGCGAACGCGGCGAGGCCGCTGCAGTTGTTCGTCACGCCGGCCTGCGCGTGGGTGTAGCTGGGTCCCTCGGTCGCGATGCCGTACACGGCGAGGACGGCGCCGAGCGCGAGGTCACGATAGGGCACCTCCACGCCGAGCTCCGCCTCGGCGAAGAACGGATGCGACGTGAGCACCTGCGTGTCGTCGGAGACGTGGAACGGGCGCCGGCGGGCCGTGGATTGCCCGGTCACGCTGCAGCCGGACGTCTGCATGTTGGCGGCGGGGCACGTGCGCACGGTGCCGTCGACGGGATCGGACGAGTGGAGCACCGTGATGCCGCCGCCTGCTCGTGCCACGAGCGAGATCGGCCCGAGCTCGTGGCGGTAGCTGGCGGTGGCGGCGAAGAGACCGCCGCGCTCCCACACGTCGTCCCGCAGCGTCCAGTCGGCCTCCGCGTCGCGCACGCAGCCGCGCTTGCGCTTCTTGTCGACGCAGGTCGCCGCGTGGTCGCTCCAGAGGGTGTCTTGATGGCGCGTGAACTTCGCGTCGAGGCTCGCGTACGCGGCCGATACCTCCGCGGCGAGCCCGATGGGGAAGCGGAAGCCCACGCGCGCGCCGACGAGCGGTCCATAGAGCGACGCGTTCGCGACGCGCGCGGCCTCGCCGCCCGCCGATCCTGTCAGCGCGACGCCGCCGAACATCCCGGCCTCGAACCGGGCGAGGCGCGGCCACCGTGGATCGTCGGGATCGAGGGCGAGCGCGAGGGTGCGGTCGACGGGCGCGCCC
>DASYCF010000286.1:0-5008 GCA_036500365.1 Byssovorax sp. | reverse complement strand
CAGGACGCGGTGAACCTCGGATGGAAGCTCGCCCAGGTGGTGAAGGGCACCTCGCCCGAGGGCCTGCTCGACACCTACCACCGCGAGCGCCACCCGATCGGCGCGCGCGTGCTCGAGATGACGCTCGCCGCGACGGCCCTGAACCGCGGAGACGAGCGCACGAAAGCCCTCCGCGCGATGACGTCGGACCTTCTCTCGATGGAGGCACCTCGCGAGCGATACGCGGGGATGATCTCGGGCCTCGACGTCCACTACGACCTGGGCGCTGGACACCCGCTCCTCGGTCGGCGCATGCCCGATCTCGAGCTGACCACGCGAGGCAGCTCACGACGGGTGTTCACCCTGCTCCACGACGCCCGACCCGTCCTCCTCGACCTCGGCGACGCCGGCGCGCTCGATATCGCCGGATGGGCGGACCGAGTTCGACGCTTCGACGCGCGGACTTCGGATCCGTGGGAGCTTCCGGTGATCGGCGTCGTCCCGGCGCCCGCCGCCGTCCTGATCCGGCCCGACGGATACGTCGCGTGGGTCGGCGACGGCACGGCGCGCGGCCTCGACGACGCGCTCGCCGCGTGGTTCGGGCCGCCGAGCGCGCCCGCCGGGGGTTGAGGGGACGCCCGAATCTCGGCCGTCTGGCTCGAAATGAATGTACCCACGCGGGGAAACGGGAGGACCATGGAGGTATGGACCCCGAGGAGGCGCCGCAGGAGAGCGAGCGCGAGCCGCCGTCGCTCCGCGCGACGACGTCCGTGCCTCCGCCGCCGCGCCGCGCGCCGCGGATGCGCCTCGCCGCCCTCGCGATCGGCGCCGCGGCGATCGCGACGCTCGGCGTCGTCGAGGGGGCGCGGCTCGCGTCCGCCTCGCGCGAGGGCCCGCCGCCCGTGCTCGAGAGCTGGCCCGCAGCGGCGCGCGCGCGCTACGCGCCGCCGTCCCCGCCTCCGCCGCGCGCCGACGCGGACCTCGATCGCGACGGCCACAGCTGGTGCTCGGACGGCGCGCTGGTCGTGCTGCCCGATTTCGCCTCGGCGGACGGCGCGTTCGACGTCGTCGTGCATTTCCACGGCACGACCGAGGTCGTCACGCAGAGCCTCGCCGCGGTGAAGCTGAACGCCGTCGCGATCGTGTTCAACCTCGGCATCGGCTCCGGCGTGTACGAGACGCGCTTCGCGTACGGGCCTCGCCTCGACGACGTGCTCGACCTCGCGCGCGCAGCGCTCGAGAAGCGGGGGCTCGCGACGCCGCACGTACGGCGCGTCGCCCTGAGCGCGTTCAGCGCGGGCTTCGGCGGCGTCCTCGGCCTCCTCGAGCGGCCCGACGGCGCGCACGGCATGGACGAGATCGACGCCGTGATGCTGCTCGACGGCCTGCACGCGGGCTTCGACGAGCACCACGCGATCGATCTGCGCCGGATCGAGCCGCTCATCGCGTTCGCGCGGGCCGCCACCCGCGGTGAGAAGCTCTTCTACGTCACGCACTCCGACATCGGGACGTACGAGTACGCGAGCACGCACGCGACGAGCGACGCCGTGCTCGCCGAGCTCGGCGTCACGCGGCAGGACGGCGGCGAAAAGCCCGCGTCGCCCGATCTGCCGGTGCTGCGCAGCCCCTCCGTGCAGCGCGATCTCCGGCCCCTCGAGCCGCTCTCGCACGCCGAGAAGGGCAGCTTCTTCGTGCGCGGGTACGCCGGCGACCGCGCCGAGAATCACCTGTCGCACCTCGATCAAATGGGCGCGACGGCCCTGCCCGAGCTCGCGAAGCGCTGGTCGCGCGACGCGGCTCACCGCTGAGCGCCGCCAAAGCGCAATCGCGCGGCCGCGCGTCACCATAGAGAGGCGCGTGGGGCAGGATCCCGAGCTCATCCGCCGGCTCTTGCGCGCCAAGGATCGCATGGACGCCGCGTCGCACGAGGCCTGGCCCGTCGGCCGCCTCGCGCGCGTGAGCGGCGTCTCCGAGGCCCACTTCGCGCGCTCCTTCAAGGAGGCGTTCGGCGTCCCGCCGCACCGGTACCTGCTCACGCAGCGCATCGGGCGCGCGACCGCGCTGCTGCGCGACACGGATCTCCCGATCACGGACATCGCCTTCCAGACGGGCTGGAGCAGCCTCGGCACGTTCGGGCGCACGTTCCGCGACGTCACCGGCGAGACGCCAGGCGAGCTCCGCGCGCGCGAGAAGGCCGCGCCGCGCGAGGTCGAGCGCGTGCCCGTCTGCTACCTCAGCGCGGCGCGTCGGCCCGACCTCACGATCGCAGTTTCGGAGAAGCGACGGCTCGAGGCGGGCAGTACAAACGAGCCCGACGAAACGGAGGTCCCATGAGCCAAGGTGTCGGGATGGTCGGTCTGTACGTGCGTGATCAGGACGAGGCGGTGACGTTCTACGTCGAGAAGGTGGGCTTCCGCGTCCACACCGACGTCCGGAACGGGGATTATCGCTGGCTCACGCTGCAGCACCCGGATCAACCCTCGTTCCAGCTCGGACTGTTCAAGCCGGAGTCACCCGCGCTCGACGCGGCGACCGCGGAGAGGCTCCGCGAGATCGTCGCGAAGGGGGCCATGCCGCCGCTCGTGCTCGAGGTCGACGACTGCCGCGCGGCGTACGACCGGATGCGCGCCCGCGGCGTCGAGTTCACGCAAGAGCCGGTGGACCGCTACGGCACGGTCGACGCGGGCTTCCGCGATCCATCGGGCAACGGCTGGAAGATGATCGAGGCGCGGCGCTGACGTCGGCGCCGCGGGGAGCCCGATGCGCGTCGTCCTGCTCATGTGGCGTAGAGGGCCGCGTCCTCGAGCACCAACAGCGCGGCGGCAGCTCAGGGCTTCGGATCGACGTGGGCGCGGCGGCGGTAGCTCAGGCACTGCGAGCTCCCGGGCACGAGCGCGTGGCAGCTCTCGCCGCGCGTCTCGTAGATCGAGCAGTCGTTCGCGCCGGAGGGCGCGCCGAGGTGAACGCACGCGCCCGACGGCAGCGCGGGGAACGCGAGCTCGCTGAAATGGCCCTCGACGAGGCCGTCGACGATCTTGTTCGCGCCCGCGCGCTTCCATCGAACGATGTCGGCCGCCGACACGAGCACCACGCCGTCGGCGGCCTCGCGACAGCACGCGCCACAAGCGCGGCAGTCGAGCTCGGCGTCGTGGGCGGGGATCAACGGTCGCAGATGTCGTGGTGGTCGGAGCGCGCGCGTTCGATTGCAACCTGAACCAGGAATCAATCGCCTACGCCGAACGCAGCATAGTCGACGCCTTCGTCGCCGCGAACAAGGGGGGCTTCCGGGTCGAAACCGTGGAAGATGGCGAGACCGTCGCGAAGCGCCACCTCGTCCTCGCGCTCGCGGAGCACCTCGGCGCGCGGCGCGCGGGCTCGAGCCGAACGGGCTCGTCGCCTCGCGCTCGCAGAGCCGATGACGCTCAGCGGCCGTTCGTGCCCGTGTCCCAGAGCGGCGCGCCGTCGGCCGTGTAGACGACGAGGTTGCCGTCGTCTTGCGCCGCGAGGAACGCGCCGGGGTTGCCCTCGGTGTGGCTGTCCCACAGCGCCGCGCCGTGGATGTCGTAGAGGACGAAGTTGCCGTCGCCCTGCATGATCGCGTTGTAGCCGGTCGTGTGATCGGTGCCCGTGGCCCAGAGGGCGCCGACGCCGTTGTGGTAGTAGACGAGGTTGCCGTCGGTCTGCATCGCGAGCGAGTACGCGCCGCCGCACGAGCCGAACGACGCGCCGCTCGAGAGGCCGTCGCCGCCATGGATGATGCCGCAGCCGCTCGGAGCAGGCGGGCCGGCGGGCACGTTCGTGCCGGAGGCCCAGAGCGCGTTGTTGCCCGGCCCGTAGACGACGAGGTTGCCGTCGTCCTGCATCACGAGGCGCGCGCCGCTGCTCCCGTTCGTACCGCTCGCCCAGATCGGGTTCGAGTGCGCGCCGTAGAGGACGAAGTTTCCGTCGCCTTGCATGATCGCGGCGTAGCCGTCGGTCCCGTTCGAGCCGGTCGACCAGAGCGCCTGGCCGCCGTGGTAAACGACGAGGTTGCCGTCGGTCTGCATCGCGAGCGCGAAGCGCCCGTCGCACGACGAGAAGCTCTGGCCCGCGACGAGGCCCTGGCCGGGCTCGATCGCGCCGCAGCCCGAGGGCGCAGGCGGCGCGGCGGTCGGCGGGCCGACCGGCACCGCGTTGCCCCACTGGCCGAAGTCGTCCGTCATCGCGACGTCGAGGTCGCACTGGTCGTTCAAGATGCCGTTCTGCGTCTGGCGCACCTGCGCGCGCGGGTCCCAGTTGCCGTACGACCACGCGTACGCCTGCCAGCCCCACGTGATGCGGCCGTCGTCGAAGAGGCGCGAGATGAGGTAGTAGCCGCCGTACGCGCCCGTGCGGCCGCGACCGATGACGGACGCGACGCCGTCGAAGTACGCGTCGACCGTCGGCTGCTGGCTCGCCTGCGCGTCGAAGTCGACCGCGAAGTAAATCGGTCGATCGCCCGGCTGACCGGAGGACGCGGCCTCGCTCGCGGCGGCCTGCGCGTCGGACACGCCGCGGCCGTAGCCGCCGAGCACCGCGTCGGCCTCCTGCTCCCACACGAGCACGACGTCGAGCCCCGCGCCGATGAGCCCTTGCGCCTCGCCCGCCGAGATGTCCTTGCCGCTGCCGCCGCCGCTCACGTAGCGCGCCGCGAACGTGTAGCCGTCCGCGTGCAGGTCCGCGGGCGACGGGCGCGCCCACGAGTAGTCGACGCCCTGGCGCCCGCCGAGATCCTCGTTCTCGAGGTTCGTGGCCTCGGAGTCGACGCCCCCGGACCCGGCGCAGCCGGTCGCGGCGAGGAGCGTCAGCGGGGCGAGGCACACGGCGAGACGGCGGAGGTTCATGGCGACCTCTACAGCGACTTTCGTACCGAGGTCGACGCACAGAATCTGCCGCGAATTTCGCGTGATCTGCGCCCACGTTCGGATCCCACGCGATCCCTTCGAGCCGCGCGATCGGATCGCCGGCTGCCCACCTCTTCCCGCAGCACTCGCCGCGCCGCGGGGCGGAC
>DASYCF010000285.1:0-1766 GCA_036500365.1 Byssovorax sp. | reverse complement strand
CGCGCTCGAGCAGCAGGTCGAGGCCGGATTGAGGGCTCAAGGCGTCGGTGACGAGGCACGCCCCCGCGCCGAGCGCCTCGCTCACGCGGAGGTTGAGATCGCCGTTGAGCGAGCGATTGAGCACGACGCTCGACTGGCCATACACCTCCGATACGAGGTCGCGCGGCCCCCGGCAGTGTTCGTAGGGAACGCCGGCGCGCGCGAGCGCGTCGACCATCCGCCGACGGGCCGGGTGAAAGGCCCCGGTTTGCCCCGAGCCGACCGCGCTTCGCCGTCGCTTGGTCACGCTCGCCGGCGACGCCTCGATGTCGCACTCGAGGTTCGGGAGCCACGCGACGTTCGGAAAGCCCGCCTCCAGGAAGAAGTGCAGGTGCTGTCGATTGTGCGGCGAGATGATCCAGTCGAAGCCCTGCTCGTCGGCATAGCCGAGCATCGTCTGCAGCGGCGTCCGGAGGTGCTGCGTGTCGCCCACGACGAGCACCTTGATGCCGGGGACCGCCGCGAGGTTCTCGGGCATGTTCGCCCGCGATGCGTCGGAGAAGAGGAGAACAATCTCAGGTCGGAACGTGGAACGGACCGGGGCGAGCAGCTCGGCGAGGTCGAAGCGTCCGCGCGGCGCCCGCCGCGACACGGGCGCGCCTCGGTGGTCGGCGTCGGGCATGAAGGGACCGACGGTGAGTTGCCGTGACGAGAAGCGCGCGACGGGGATGACGCGTGGCTCACACAAGTGGAACCAGACCAGCGGGACGTCCGGCATCCGGATGCCGTGTTGACTCGTACGACCCATCATCAGCCTCCCTGGCTATCCGCCGCGGCACCGAGGCGCTCGCGGTAGACGCCTCCCATCCTTCGAAAGCCGAGCCGCGTGTACAACCGCTCGATGCGGTCGACCTCGACGCCGCTCGAGACGCCCAGCGAGACCTCCCGCGCGCCCTGCTCGACCGCCCAGGCGCGGAAGGCTTGGATGAGGCGCACCGCCGCGCTCGAGGCGCGCGCCTCGGGCGCGACGTAGAAGCCCACATCGTGCGCCAAGCGCTCGTTGCAGAACGGATACGTCGTGAGCGCGCCGCCGAGGAACCCGACGATGACGCCGCCGCGCACGGCGATGGCCGCATACCGATCGGCGAGCGCGGCGCTCGCGACGACGCTCGCCGCCACCTTCGTCGCATCGAACGGCAAGAACGCATAGGCGCCCTCGGCGTGCATGCGGCGCGCGAGCGCGACGACGGCGTGCACGTCGGCGGCGGTGCGCGGCGTGTCGATGGTCAAGAGCCGTTCGGCCGGCAGTACGCCCGTCATGAGGTTCCTCCTGTCCGCGCTCGAGCCAGCGCGGCGTTCGCCCCCGCGTCAGTCACGTTGGCGTGCGCACCAGCGTTGCCAGAGCCCGCGGATCGCGGACTCGAAGTCTCGCGCGTAGGTGCGCGCGTCGAGCAGCGGTGATGCGAGGAGGCGTTCGCGCATGCCGAGCCGCAGGGCCTCGAGCCGTCGCACGTCTCCCGCGAGCTCGACCGCGAGGTCGACGTAGGCCGCGACATCGTCAGCGACGAGCTCGGGCAAGCCGGCGTTCGTCAGGACGCTCACCCCCGTCCGCGCGATGTGCGAGCGGCCGGCGAGCGCGACGACAGGCACGCCCATCCAGAGCGCCTCGCACGTCGTCGTCGTGCCGTGATAGGGAAACGTATCGAGCGCGAGATCGATGTCGTGATAGTGCGCGAGGTGCGTCTTCGCGTCGGCCGTGCGATCGAAGAGATCGACGCGTTCCGCCG
>DASYCF010000284.1:0-6922 GCA_036500365.1 Byssovorax sp. | reverse complement strand
GGTCGCACCTTGGGGACCCGTCGCGCCGACCGCACCGGTCGCGCCGGTAGCGCCCGTGGGGCCGATGGGACCTTGCGCTCCGGTCGCGCCCGTCGCGCCGACTGCGCCGGTCGCGCCCGTGGGGCCGATCGGTCCCTGCGGACCCACCGCGCCGGTCGCACCCGTCGCGCCCGTCGCGCCGTCAGGCCCTTGCGGGCCGGTCGCGCCCGTGGCGCCGTCGGGGCCTTGCGGGCCCGTCGCGCCCGTCGCGCCCACGGCGCCCGTCGCGCCCACGGCGCCGGTCGCGCCCGTCGTGCCAGTCGCACCCGTCGAGCCGGTGGCGCCGGTCGCGCCGTCGGGGCCTTGCGGGCCCGTCGCGCCCGTGCTGCCCGTCGCACCAGCGGGGCCCGTCGCGCCGGTCGAGCCCGTGGCGCCGACGGCGCCGGTCGCGCCGGTCGCGCCCACGGCGCCCGTCGCGCCTGCGGGACCCGTCGCGCCGGTCGCGCCGGTCGCGCCGACGGCGCCGGTCGCGCCCGTCGGTCCGATGGGCCCTGCGGGGCCCGCCGCGCCGGTCGCGCCCGTCGCACCGATCGGTCCCGTCGCGCCAGTGGAGCCCGTCGACCCGATGGCGCCAGTCGCGCCGGTCGTGCCCGTGGAGCCCGTCGTCCCGGTCGCGCCGGTGGCGCCGGTCGTGCCCTTTGCGCCGGTCGCGCCGTCTGCGCCCGTCGCGCCATCGGGCCCTTGGGGACCCGTCGTGCCCCGGGGACCTGCGGCGCCGCTCGCGCCGGTCGGCCCGGTCGCGCCGGTTCCGCCCTTGGGCCCTTGCGGACCCGTCGGTCCGGTCGGGAACGGCTTGCCGACCCAGTTGCCGTTTTGATCGATGACCTCGAAGTCGCCGATCGAGACCGTGTGCGGGTGGATGTCGCCGGTCACGTCGCCCGCCAGCAGCGCGTACGGCACGCTCTGGATCGGGGCGCGCGGCAGGAGCTCGGGCTCGGCGCCCACCTGGATGCCGAAGAAGCGAACGGAGCCGTCGAACGTGTCGTCGCCGAACGGCGTCTGCGCGCCGAGCGTGACCGAGTAGAAGCCTTGGTCGAACGCGATCGTGTGCGTCTCGGTCCAGATCGGCGCAGCGGCGCCGGCGGTGTCGTAGATCGAGAAGACGACGGTGAGCGACCCGTCGATCGGGTTGTTGTCGACGTCGAACAGGCGGCCCTGGTTCGTGATCGTCGCCGGGACGGGCGGGTCAGCCGCTTGCGCACTGCCTGCGAAGGTGCTCGCCGCGAGCATCAGCGCGACCAAGACATGCCGAGTGGTGCGAGACCGCATACCGCCCTCGTTCCGGGCTCAGCGCGAGTTACGCCAGCCAACCTCCACGCTATCCGGAGTTACCGTACAAGGTCAACGGACGTCGCGTACCCACAGCGGACGCTGTCCGCCTACATCGGCCGGAGATCCGTGACGATGGGGCTGCGAGCGGCCCCAAACCCCGACCTCGCTCCGCTCGGTCACGCCTTCGGCGCGTCGCCGAGGAGGTCGAGGCGGGCGAGGGAGCCGCACGTCTCGCTGATGGCGCGCATGAGACGCAGGCGCCCGTCGCGTACGGCGGGGTCCTCGGCCATGACGAGGACGTCCTCGAAATACGCATGCAGCACGGGGACGAGCGTGCGGACCTTCAGGAACGCTTCGGCGTAGTCGCGCTTGTCGACGAGCGCGCCGAGGTCTTGCCGGAGGATCCGATAGGCCTCGTCGAGAGCGCGCTCGCTCGGGCCAGCGTCGGCCGGGAGCGGGGGCGGATCGCCCGCGGGCGCCTTCGTCGCGATGTTCGTCGCGCGCTTGAAGACCTCGCCCACGCCGGCGCGGACGTCGGGCGCGAGCGCGGCGATCGCCTCGGTCCGTGCGCGCACGTCGATCGGTCGATCCCGCGCGACGGCGAGGGCGGCGACGACCGCGTCGCGCGGGAGCTCGGCCTCGAGCAGGCCGCGCAGGCGGTCGGCGAAGAACTCCCCGAGCTTGTCGACGAGCGCCTTCTTGTCGAGGTCGAGCTTCACGCCGTCGAAGCCGTCGAACGCGGCGGCGAAGGCCTGCGCGAGCGAGAGATCGAGCTTGCGATCGAGGAGCGTGCGCAGGACGCCGAGGCACGCGCGCCGGAGCGCGAACGGATCGGCGGCGCCCGTCGGCGAGAGGCCGATGCCGAAGCAGCCCGCGAGCGTGTCGAGCCGGTCGGCGACGGCGACGAGCGCCCCCGCGTCGGTCGCGGCCGTCGCGTCGTGCGCGCCGCGCGGCGCGTAGTGATCGAGCACCACGTCGGCGACCTTCGAGTCGACCCCTTGATGGAGCGCGTACGCGCGGCCCATGTCGCCCTGGAGCTCGGGGAACTCGCCGACCATGAGCGTGACCAGGTCGCACTTCGCGAGGTGCGCGCCGCTGACGGCGCTCATCACGGTCGCCTCGGGGAGCTGGAGCAGGAGGCCGAGCTCCTTGGTCAGCCGCTCGATGCGCTTCGCCTTGTCGAGGACGGTGCCGAGGCGCTTCTGGAAGACGATGCCAGCGAGCTTGTCGCGGCGCGCCTCGAGCTTCGTCTTCAGGTCCTCGCGCCAGAAGAAGCGCGCGTCCGACAGGCGCGCGCGCATGACGCGGTCGTTTCCACGGCGCACGTTGTCGGGCTTCTCGGCCGTGTTCACGACGGCGAGGTATTTCGGCAAGAGCTCGCCCTTGGCGCCGCGGACGCCGAAGTAGCGCTGGTGACCCTTCGCGACCTCGAGGATGACGCGCTCGGGGAGCTCGAGGAACTCCGGGTCGTAGCCGCCGACGATGACGTGCGGCTCCTCGACCAGCGAGAGGTTCTCGTGCACGAGGAACTCGTCCTCGATGAGGGCGCCGCCTGCCTCCTTGGCCGCGGCGTCGAGGCGCTCGCGCATGCGCCGCGCGCGCGCGGCGGGGTCGACGAGCACGTGCTCCTTCGCGAGCGCGTCGACGTACGCGGAGGCGTGCGCGACGTCGACCGAAGGCGCGCCGAGGAAGCGGTGCCCGCGCGTCGCGCGACCCGCGGCAACGCCGGCGACGGCGACCGGCAGCACGCGATCGCCGAGCAGCGCGACGAGCCATTGAATCGGGCGGCCGAACGCGAAGTCGCCCGCCCCCCATCGCATCGATTTGCGGAACGGGATCGCGGCGGCGATCTCGGCGAGCGCGGCGGGCAAGAGGGGCGCGGCGTCACCGCCGGTCTCGCGGCGCGTGCCGACGAGGTACTCGCCCTTCGGCGTCTCGACCTTCTTGAGCTCGGACACCGCGACGCCGACCTTGGCGGCGAACGCCTCGGCCGCCTTCGTCGGCGCGCCGTCCTTGAACGCGGCCTTCACGGGCGGCCCGGTGAGCTCCTCGGCGAGGTCGGGCTGGCGCGTGGCGAGGCCCTTCACGACGACGGCGAGCCTGCGCGGCGTGCCGAGCGCGACGATCTCGCCGTGCGCGAGGCGCAGCGCGTCGAGCCGCTTCTTCACGAGGTCGGGCAGCGCCTTGAGCGCGCCTTCGACGAACGAAGAAGGGAGCTCCTCGACGCCGATTTCGAACAGCAGATCGCTCGCTTCGTGGGACATGGGGCCGCGGACGCTACTCGATCGACGCGCGCGCCGTCAGCTCCTCGAGCGCGGTCAAACGAGCAGGCCGCGGAGCGTGACGTCGAGGCGGCTCTGCACGAGGCGGAGCACGCTGTCGCACTCGCGCGCGCCGACCTTCGCGCGCTCGGCGAAGCGCTTGCGCGTCGACTTGAGGAGCTCGCCCTGCGCCTTCTGCACCCATCGCGCGGCCGTCGCGCGGTGCACGCCGTACACCTTGCCGAGATCGTCGACGGTGAGCCCGTCGACGAAGTGCTGGCGGAGGAGGTTCTTGTCGCGCGCGTCGAGGCCGCCGATCGCCTCGCCGAAGGCGACCTTGAAGGCGTCGCGATAGAGCGCCTTCATGTAGCCGAGCTCGGGATCGAGGCCCGCGGAGCGCGACTCGATCTTCGCGTCGGAGTCGTCGAGGGCGCCCTCGCTCGCGGTCTTCTTCTTGAGCTTGAGCGCGCTTCGAACGGCCGTCACGCGGAGCCAGCCCTCGAGATCGCCCTGCCCGCCGTACGACGCGATGCGCGGCGGCGCGCCGTCTTCGCCGACGAGGAGCTGCCTCCGGAGGCGCTGCACGAGCTCGTCGACGTCGTCGGTCGACAGGCGCATGCGGCCGAGCGCGCGGCGCACGGCGGGTAAGTAGCGCTGATCGAACGCGCGCGCGGCCCGCACGTCGCCGCGGACGCACGCGCACGCGACATAGAGCGCCTCGAGCGACGTCTCCTTCATCGCGGCGTCGCCCGCGCGCTCGGCGACGTACGCGGCGAAATCGGCGGCCGGCACCGCGAGGTCGGGCCACGCGGCGGCGGCGCGCGCGAGGTCGGCCGCGGAAGTTCGGTGCGCGTCCACGCCGCGGCCAGTATACACGCCGTCGGAGCGCGCCCCTTGGAGTGCCTGTCGGATCACGCCGTCGCCGAGCTCGCGCAAGGGTTACTCGCGGGCGCCGATCTCGCCGCGGCCGAGGCGCACCTCGCCGCGTGCGACGACTGCCGCGTCCTCGTGAGCGAGCTCGCGCGGGCGACGCCGTTCCCGCGTTCGAAGGCCGGCTCGAGCGACGCGCCGCCCGAGCCCGAGCGCATCGCCGACAAATACAGGGTGGAGGGCGTGCTCGGCGTCGGCGGCATGGGCGTCGTCGTCGCGGCGATGCACGAGCTCCTCGGCGAGCGCGTCGCGATCAAGCTGCCGCGCGGTGACCTGCGCGACGATCCCGAGGCGCGCGCGCGCCTCCTCCGCGAGGCCCGCGCGGCCGGGCGCCTGCGCGGCGAGCACATCGCGCGCGTCCTCGACGTCGGCGTCCTCGACGACGGCTCGCCGTACATCGTCATGGAGCACCTGACCGGGCAGACGCTCGCGCGGAGGCTCGAGGTCGAGGGCCCGATGCGCGCCGACGACGCGGCCGCGCTCGGCGTCGCCGTGTGCGAGGCGCTCGGCGAGGCGCACGCCCTCGGCATCGTGCACCGCGACCTGAAGCCAGCGAACCTCTTCGAGACCACGCGCTACGACGGCTCGCGCCTCTACAAGGTGCTCGACTTCGGCATCGCCAAGGCTCAAGGCTTCGGCCCGACGACGAAGAGCGGCGCCCTCGTCGGCTCGCCTCGGTACATGTCGCCCGAGCAGCTGAAGAGCACGAGGAACGTCGACGCGCGGACCGACGTGTGGGCCCTCGGAGCCACGTTGTTCGAGCTCGTCGCCGGCCGACCGGTGTTCGACGGACCCACCCTGTCGGACGTGTGCGCCGCGATCGCGCAGGGGCCGATCCCGAGCCTCAAGGCGACGAGGCCGGACGCGCCTGCGTGGCTCGACCGCGTGGTGCGCAAGTGCCTCGAGCGCGACCCGAAGAGTCGATATCCGACCGCCGCCGCGCTCGCCGAGGACCTGCGCCGCGCCGGCCCGCGCCGCGTCGCGCCGTGGTTCGTCGGCGTCGTCCTCGCCCTCGCCCTCGCGGCGGTCGCCGTGGTCGCCGCGCGGGGATGACCCGCTCTCAAGCGATGGACTTCGCCATGCACACGCTCGCGGGGAGCGTCGCGTACGGGCCGAAATTCGGGATCACCTCGTAGCCGGAGCGCGCGTACATGCGCATCGCGGCGTGCTGGAGCGTGCCGGTCTCGAGGACGACGCGCCTCGCGCCGCGCTCCTTCGCCCAGGTCTCGAGGGCGTCGACGATCACCGCGCCGACGCGCAGGCCGCGGTGGCCCAGCGCGACGAACATGCGCTTGAGCTCGACGGCGTCGCGTCCGTAGGCGCGGAAGCAGCCGCAGCCGACGGGCGCGTCGCCCGCGTAGACGACGATCGCGGTGTCGATCGCGTCGACGAGGTTGTGCTCCTCGTAGAGCGACTGGACGGCGCCGTAGGTCGCGCGGAGCTCGGCGTCGAGCAGGCGGACGAGGCCGCGGAACGCGGGGTCGGCGCTCGTCGTCCGCGCGAGGCGCAGGCCGTCGACGCTCACCAGAGCCTCACCTTCGGCGAGACGCCGAGCATCAGGCCATAGCGATCGGCGCCGCCCGCGCCGACGACGGCGACGAGCGACAGATCGAGGAGCTCGCTCGGAGACCACTGGATCCCGATCGACGCCGCGAGCTGCCCAGGATCGTCGGAGAGGTACGCGATGCCGCCGAGCTCGCCGAGGAGCGAGAAGGTGTCGTCTTCGTTCAGATCGAGGTTCAGGTCGGCGCCGGCCTCGACGCCGACAGGCCGACCGCTGGAGACCTCGGCGCCGGGATCGACGAGGCCGCCTGCGCTGAAGACGAGGTGCACGCGCCGCACGTTGTGGCCCACGAGCGCGAGCGCCTCGAAGCCTGCGCCGCGCGCGCCCTCGGCGACGGGCACCTTCGGGCCGAGCTGGAGGCCGAACGCCCACGACCTCTTCTCGCCGTCGTCGTGGTGCGAGAAGAAGCCGACCTTCGACGAGATCCAGAGGTCGTCGGCGACGACGCGCTTCAGCGCGAACGCCTTGCCGTCGACCGACTCGAGGCCGACGGCGCCGTCGACGTCGAGCTCGACGCGGCTCGACAGGCCGAGGTTCACCTCGAAATCGGGGACGATCGCGCGCCACGCGCTCGACCCGTGCACGACGCCGCCCTGGAGGTCGAGCTGCAGCATGCCTGGCGGCTGGAGGTCGAGATCCGTCGGCTCGAACTGGTGCACGTGATCGGCGCGCGCGAACGCCGAGAGCGCGAGCGTGGACGCGAGCGCGCACACGACCGCCGAGCAGCGCTCGCCGCGCGACGCCTGGGCCACGCGCGAAGCCTACAGGGAGCCGAGGCGGGCCGCGCAGCGGAGACCGCCGCGCGGGTTGGCCGGCGGTGACCTCGGCTTCAGAACCCGCAGACCAAGGCGACGTT
>DASYCF010000283.1:0-2859 GCA_036500365.1 Byssovorax sp. | reverse complement strand
TAGAACGATGGGCGACGTCTACTGACTCCCCGTCCAGTCTCGGTGGGTTGCGCCGACTTCTCTCTAATTCATCTGATGGTTTGCTTGCATATGATTGAATTTAGATGAAATTTCATCACAATCACCCCCATACACACAGGCCTCGGCCGCTGGGCCGTATGGGCCGACGCCGGGTGCGTCGAGCGGCGCGGACGTTGGATGGAACCATCCGTGGAGGCGCGCCGACGGGTCGTGGGCCCGGTCGAGAGGGAGCCATGCGTGCAGCGTATGCGACGCCGCGAGCGCCGTCGGCGCGAGCCACCAGACGATGGCCGCGACGCGTGCGCGGTTAGACGTAGCCGTCGCACCTGCTGCAGCTACCGCGAGGACGGCCCCCGGCGCCCACCAGTTCGGCTCCGGCGGGGTCGCCCTGGCGAGGGCCGACGCGACGACGAGCCCGCTCATCAGCGCCACCGCGGCGGCGAGGGGACGGGCGCGCGCGTCGAGCTCGCGGAGCCTCGCCCCGCCGGCGCGGAGCACCCACGGCGACCAAAACAGCACCTGTACGCCGACGGCGGCGGCGACCGCGCCGACCGCGCCCATCAACGACCACGCGCCGGGTCGATCGACGAACGCGTGCGCGAGCTGGAAGCGCAAGCTCGGGACGAGCCAGGGCAGCGCCGCGAGCGGACCGACGATGGCGCCCGCGCGCAGCCACACGCCCGAGCTCGCGGCCGCGAACGCGAGGGCGATCGGCAGCGCGGCGACCTTCGCGAGCGAGGCTGCGGCGAGCGCGATCGCGAGCAGGAGCGCGCGCGCCGCGCCGTCGCGCCTCGACCTCGGGCGCCCGCCCGCGACCACGAGCGCAGCGGCGACGACGCCGAGCACGAGGGGGCCGTCCGGCGTCGCGAGGAAGCCGCCGGCGAGCGGCAGGAGCGCGAACGACATCGCCCAGGCGACGAGCTCGGCGCCGCGCGCGTCGGCCCCGAGCACGCGCGACAACGCGACGGACCCGATCGCCGTGCCGACGCCGAAGGCGAGGGGAAACAGCCGCGCGCGCAGCTCGACCGGCCCGAGCGCCGCGTGATCCGTCAGCCGAAGCAGCCACGGCAAGAGCGGCGGATGATCGACGATGGGCACGGCGCCACGCGCTCGCGCGGCGCAGAGGTAGTACGCCTCGTCGGGCGAGAGATCGGTGCCGAGGGCGAGCGCGACCCGCAGCGGCAGCGCGGCGAGCGCGATGAGCAGGCACCTGCGCGGGACGAGCGCGGCGCGCGTCGCCGCCACGCTCATGCGTCGCGCGTCGCGGGGGGGATCGACGAGCGCGCAGCGCGCCGCTGCCGCTGAACCTCGTACACGGCGAGCGCGCCCGCGACCGAAGCGTTGAGCGACGCGATGGGACCGTGCATCGGCAGCCGCGCGATCACGGAGCAGGCGCGGCGCACCGAACGGCGAGATCCCTTGTCCTCGGCCCCGACCACGAGCGCGACCGGGCCGCGCAGATCGACGGCGTCGAGATCGCGATCGCCCTGCCCGTCGAGCGCGACGGCCGTGACGCCGCGCTGCTGCAGGAGGTCGAGCGCGCTCGGCAGCGACGGCACGCGGCAGAGGCGCGCGTGCTCGACGGCGCCCGCCGACGCACGAAACGTGGCCGGTGTGAGCGGCGCGGACGCGTGCTCGGCCCAGACGACGGCGGTCGCGCCGAGCGCCACCGCGCTGCGGATCACGGCGCCGAAGTTCTGCGGGTCCATCACGCCGTCGAGCGCCACGACGAGGCACTCCGGCCCCGTGTCGAGGTCTTCGATGCGCGCGAGCCCGAGGTCCTTCGCGATCGCGGCGACGCCCTGGTGACGCACGCCGCCGGCCAGCCGGTCGAGCTCGGCGCGCGTCACGATTTCGACGCGTGCGCCGCGGTCCTCGGCGAAGCGGCGCACGCCGTCGAGGCGGTCTCCGCTGTTGCGCTCGATGAGCACGCGCTCGAGATCGGCGCCGCGCGCCCTCACCGCCTCGCGGACGGGCTGGAGGCCGAGGATGAGGCGGCTCACGCGGCGCCTCGCTCGGCGGCTTCGATCTCGGCGACGACGCCGCGCGCCGCCGCGAGAGGGTCCATGGCGTCGCGGATCGGTCGCCCGACCACGAGCAGGTCCGCGCCGTCGCATACGGCGCGCGCGGGCGTCGCGACGCGCTTCTGATCGCCGGCGTCGCCGCCGGCCGGCCGGATGCCTGGCGTGACGAGCAGCGCGTCGCGGCCGAGCTCGCGGCGAAGACGCGCGACCTCTGCCGCGGAGCACACGAAGCCGCGCACGCCGACGTCGAACGCGAGCTTGGCGAGGCGCACCGCGTGATCCTCGGGCGCCGCGGCGACGCCGATCGTCGCGAGGTCGCGCGCGTCGAGCGACGTCAGCACGGTCACGGCGAGCAGCGTCATCGGGCGCTCGGCTCGCGCTGCCGCGCGCGCGGCGCGCTCGAGCATCGCCGCGCCGCCGCTCGCGTGCACGGTCAGGTAGCGCACGCCGCGCGCCGCGGCCGCCGTCACCGCGCGCTCCACCGTCGCGGGGATGTCGTGCAGCTTGAGATCGAGGAACACGGGCCGCTCGAGCTCCGCGCAGAGCGCGATCGCCTGCGGCCCCGCCTGCGTGAACAGCTCGAGCCCGATCTTGAGGACGCCGACGCCGTCGGCGACCGCGCACGCACCGGCGCGCGCGGCCTCCACCGTGGCGTAGTCCAGGGGAAAGACGAGGCGCGCGCGCCCACGCGGTCGCGCCTCGTCGTCCATCGAGCTCAGAGGCAGCTGCAGAGCGGGTCGCCTGGCGTGCACTTGCAGGCGGGCTTGTCGCCGCCGCTCGAGCCCTTCGCCGGGCCGCCGGACGCGCGGCCGGG
>DASYCF010000282.1:0-11546 GCA_036500365.1 Byssovorax sp. | reverse complement strand
GATCGCGCAGGGCCCCCTGCAGGCCGACGTGTTCGAGGACGACGACGAGGCGCGTGAGGGCGAGCCCGTCTACGCGAGCGACTTCGCCGACGCGAAGCTCGCCGCGGAGGTGCTCGTCCGCGGCACGTGCCACCCGCCCGGCAGGCACGCCGTGCCCGAGTCGACCGTCTCTGTCGCGCTCGGCGCGTGGTCGAAGACGCTGCGCGTGTTCGGCCCGCGGGCGCGGGGGAGCAAGGCGCCCGAGCCGTTCACGAGCATGCGCCTCCGCTGGTCGAAGGCGCGCGGCGGCCCGGGCAACGCGGCGAACCCCGTCGGCGTCGGCGACGACGGGTCGGGCCTCCTGCCGAACGTCGAGTACCCGGACGGGCGCGCCGACCCCGCCGGCTTCGGCCCGATCAACCCGTCGTGGCGCGCGCGCGCGAGCAAGGTCGGCAAGAAATACGGACCCGAGTACGCGCCGCGGGCGCCTTATTTCGCCGAGGACTTCGACTGGAGCTACTTCCAGGCCGCGCCCGTCGATCAGCGGTTCGAGCGGTTCCCCCGCGGCGACGAGGAGCTCGTGCTCACGCACCTCTCGCCCGCCGAGCCGATCGTGCGCACCAAGCTCCCCGGGCTTCGCGTGCGCTGCTTCGTCCACGACCGCGTCGGCGCCTTCCGCGAGGTGCGCATGCTGCTCGACACGATCTTCGTCGACGGCGACGCGAGCCAGGTGTCGCTCACGTGGCGCGGTCGCACGCCCGTGACCGACGCCGAGTTCGAAGACGTGAAGACGGTCCTCGTCGCGTCGGAGGAGGTCGCGTCGCCCGCGAAGCCGGCCGACGACTACCGCGCCGACATCGCCGCGTTCGAAGCGGACCCGCTCGGCGTCGGCGCGGCGCTCCCCGGGCCCGAGGGCGCGCTCGCGCGCGCGCAGACCAAGGAGGCGCGCGCCGCCGCGATCGTGGAGATCATCGAGCGCGAGGCGCCCGGCGCCGTCGACGCGGCCGCGCGCGCGGGGACGCCGCTCGCCGGCGCGATCGCGGACGCGACCGGCGCGAACGAGGGCGCACCGCCGCCCGTGCCGATGGCGGACGACCCGCGCGTCACGCTCGACATCGACGTGCAGGCGCTCGCGCGGGCGCGCGACGAGATCAAGCAGCGCAAGCCCTCCGAGCTCGCCGCGTTCGACGCGAAGATGGCGCGGCTCGCCGAGATCGACCCGAACTTCCGCCCGCCCGGCGCACCTCCGCCAGGTGGAGACGAGCTCGGGCCGGGCGCGGATCTCTCCGGGCGCGACCTCTCCGGGCGCGATCTCACGGGCGTCGATCTCGCGGGCGCGAGCCTGCGCGGCGCGATCTTGAAGGGCACGAAGCTCCGCTCGGCGCGGCTCGCCGGCGCCGATCTCGAGGGCGCGCTGCTCTTCCGCGCCGATCTCGGCGAGGCGGACCTGCGCGGCGCGCGCCTCGTGCGCGTGAACGCGGCCGAGGCGACGTTCGTCGACGCCCGGCTCGACGACGCGGTCCTCGACAACGGCTACTTCGCGCGGATCGACGGCCGCGGCGCGCGGTTCGACGGCGCGCGCGGCGCGCGGGCGATGTTCGTCGACGCGGAGCTCTCGCGCGCGAACTTTACGCGGGCGGAGCTCGATCAGTGCGACTTCGAGCGCGCGCGCCTCGACGGCGCCCGGCTGACCGGGGCGCGGCTCGGGCGGTGCGTCTTCATGAACGCGTCGGCCGACGAGGCGAAGTTCGACGAGGCGAAGCTCGACGGGGCGAACCTCGAGGGCGCGCGGCTCGTCGGCGCGAGCCTCGAGGTCGTGCACGCCGACGCCGCGAACTTCGCCGGCGCGAACCTCGAGCGCGCCGATCTCCGCTACGGCGTCTTCGCGGGCGCCCACTTCAGCCGCGCGCGCCTCGTCCGCGCGCGCCTCGACGCCGCGGATCTCCACGACGCGAACTTCTTCAAGGCCGACCTCGAGGGCGCGAGCCTGACGGACGCGAAGCTCTGCAGCGCCGATCTCTGCAAGACGACGGTGGCGCGCGCGCGCTTCGATCGGGCGAACCTGTACGACGCGAAGCTCCTCGGCGCGCGCGGCGTCGGCGCGAGTTTCGAAGGCGCGAACCTCGCGCGCTGCGTGAGGCCCTCGTGAAGCTCTCGCGCGCCGACTTCGAAGAGCTCGCGCGGACCGGGTACGTGTTCGCCGGCAAGACGCTCGGCGAGCTCGCGCTCGGCGGCGCCGTCGCGCCGGGCGCGAAGCTCGCGGGCGCCACGCTGTTCGAGGTCGACCTCGCCGGCGCCGATCTGACGGGCGTCGATCTCACGGGGGCGCGGATCCTCGGCGGCTCGCTGCGCGGCGCGACGCTCGACGGCGCGCTCGCGTCGGGCCTCGACGCGCTCGGCTGCGATCTGACGGACGCGAAGCTCGGCGGCGCGTCGCTCGTCAAGAGCCGCCTGGCGCTCGCGATCCTCACGCGCGCCGACCTGACGGGCGCCGTGATCGAGGAGTCGGCGTGGCCGCGCGCGCGCCTCGACGGCGCCGTGCTCACGTCCGCGTCGCTGAAGAAGGTCGCGCTCCACGGGGCCGATCTGCGCGGCGCGCGCCTCGACGGCGCCACGCTCGAGCACGTCGCGTTCGAGGGCGCCGAGTGTGGTGGCGCGGATTTCCGGCGCGCCGTGCTCGCGAACGTCTCGTTCCTCGCCGCGCGCGTCGCCGGCGCCGACTTCCGCGAGGGCAGCTTCGACACCGTGACGTTCGCGAAGGCGGACCTTCGAGGCGCGCGCCTGCCGAAGGAGATGCGGCGCGTCGTGCTCGTCGGCGCCGACCTCGACGCGAGCGAGCTCGCCGACAAGGATCTCTCCGCGTCCGAGCTCGAGGGCCTCGACCTCGGCGGCGCCGATCTCTCGGGCGCGCACCTCGACCAGTGCGTGCTCACGGGTGCGAACCTGCGGGGCGCCAACCTCGCGGGCGCGGATCTCACGGCCGCCGTGCTCGTCCAGGCGGACCTCCGCGGCGCGAACCTCAAGGACGCGAAGCTCGCGCGCTGCATGATGCTCGAGGCGAACCTCGAGGACGCCGACCTCTCCGCGAAGGAGCTCGAGTCGACCATGCTCCTCCGCGCGAACCTCACGCGCGCCTCGCTCGCGGGCGCGCGCCTCGAGCGCAGCATGCTCGACAAGGCGAACCTCACCGACGCGGATCTGTCTCGCGTCGCGGTCAAACAAGGCAGCTTCTCGAGCGCGATCCTCGCGGGCGCGAAGCTCGACCGCGCGCGCTTCGAGAGCACCAACTTCGCCGGCGCGACGTTCGGCCGGCGCGTGTTCAGCGGCATGTCGTTCGTGCGCTGCGGCTTCCGCGGATCGGACTTCGCCGGCGTCCGCTTCTCGCGCTGCGACTTCACGATGGCCGACTTCAGCCAAGCCAAGCTCGCCGGCGCGGTGTTCGAGGCGTGCACGCTCGCGCAGGCGACGCTCGAGGGCGCCGATCTCGAGGGCGCGTCGCTCGTCGACGTCGCGGCGAAGGGCGCGTTCTTCGGCGGCGCGAACCTCGCCGCGGCGAACCTCACCGGCGCGAAGCTCCGCTACGCGACGCTGTCGGGCGCCAAGCTCGCCGGCGCGCGGTTCACCGGCGCCGATCTCCGCGAGTCGCTGTTCGTGAAGGCGCGCGCGACGAAGGCCGCGTTCGTGGGCGCGAAGCTCGGCTACGCGGATCTGTCGCACGCCGAGCTCGTCGGGGCCGACTTCACCAGCGCCGATCTCTCGAGCGCGAACCTGCACGGCGCGCGCACCGACGGCGCCGATTTCACGCACGCGAACACGAGCGGAACGAAGCGCGACGACCCCGAGCGGCTCGCGGCGGAGGCGTGGCGACCGCCGCCGCGACCCGCCGCGCGAGGAGCCTGATCATGCTGCCTGCATCGAACCGCGGAGCCGGCGAGTGCCTGGGCTTCCCCGACATCTGCCTCACGCCCGCCGCGCCCGCGCCGATCCCGACGCCGTACCCGAACATCGGCATGAACGCGATGGCGGCGCCGTTCTCGCCGACGGTCATGCTCTCGATGGTGCCTGCGCTGAACCAGGGCTCGATGATCCCGATGACGATGGGCGACGAGGCCGGCTCCGCGTCGCCCATCAAGGGCCCCGCTCGCTACACGATGGGCAACCCGATCGTGAAGGTGAACGCGCTGCCCGCGATCAACCTCACGTGCCCGACGACCGGCAACAACATGAACGACGAGCTCGGCGCCGTGCTCGTACCGAGCGTGACGAACGTGTTCTTCACGTCGATCGTCGCGGGCGCGCCGACGCGCGGCCCGCTCGGGCGAGACGCGGTGCTCGCGCTCGCCGCCGCGATCGAGGGCGCGCGCGCGGAGGTCGACGCGAGCGACGACGACGTCGCGATCGTCCGTCCAGGCGTGTTCGGCTTCGCGACGTCGACCGAGATCGCGAACGCGATCGCGGGCGCGCGCGCCGTCGTGATCGATCTGCGCGGGCACCCGGGCGGCGATCTCGACTCCGCGGCCGCGTTCGCGGCGGACTTCCTCGACGAGGACGCGATCGTCGCGCGGCGCGTCGACTCCGACGGCGACGAGGAGCTCCTGCGCGCCCTCGGCCCGCCCCTGCACGGCGCGCCCGTCGTCGTGCTCGTCGATCGCGACACGGCGTCCGCCGCGGAGGTCGTCGCCGCGGCGCTCGCGGATCACGGCCGCGCGCTCCTCGTGGGCGAGCGGACGCGCGGCAAGGGCACGGCCGAGCGCATCGTCGCCCGCTTCGACGCGCCGGGCGCCGCGTACGCCACCGTCGCGCGCGTGCGCTCACCGAGCGGCGCCGAGATCGACGGCGCCGGCGTCGCGCCGCACGTCGAGATCGACCCGGGGAGGCCGATCGACGACGCGGCGACGCAGACGATCACGCGCGCGACGTCGCCGTCGATCGCCCTGGCCGTCGCGTGCGCGTGGGACCGCCGCTCGCCCGAACGTTGACGGATCGGCGCGCACCGACGACGATGCGCGCGCGTGGATGATCTCGAAGCCGCGGCCCAGAAGCGCCTCGGCGCGACCGTCGACGGCTGGCGCCTCGACAGCGTGCTCGGCGTGGGCGGCATGGCGAGCGTGTTCCTCGCGCGGCGCGACGGCGCGATCGCCGCGCTCAAGCTCCTGCACGGCCCGCTGAACGCCGTCGAGGAGGTGAAGAAGCGCTTCCTGCGCGAGGGCTCGATCGGCGCGACGCTCTCGGCGGGCGCGGACGTGCCTGGCCTGCCGCGCATGTACGGCTCCGGCGTCGCGAGCGACGGGACGGCGTACTTGATCATGGAGCTGCTCGAGGGCGAGTCGCTCTGGGATCGCATGATCCGCGAGCCGAGGATGCGGCCCGACGAGGTGCTCGCCATCGCCGAGCAGGTGCTCGACGTGCTCGTCCTCGCGCACGCGCACGGCGTCGTGCACCGCGACATGAAGCCCGAGAACCTGCACGTGATGAACGACGGCTCGATCCGCGTGCTCGACTTCGGCATCGCGCGTGTGCTCGACGCGGTGCCGCACGGGATCGAGGGCCTGCCCGAGATGACCGCGACCAAGACCGGCGTGACCATCGGCACGACCGAGTACATGTCGCCCGAACAGGCGACCGGCATCGTGAAGGACATCGACGGGCGCACGGATCTGTTCGGGCTCGGCGCGACGATGTTCCGCTTGCTCTCCGGGCGCGTGCCGCACGGGCAGCTCGGCCTGGCCGAGGCCATCATCGCCGCCGCGACGCGCCAGATCGCGCCGCTCGCCAGCGTCTCACCCGAGGTGCCTCCCGACGTGTGCGCCGTCGTCGATCGTGCGGTCGCGTTCGAGAAGACGCAGCGCTACCCCGACGCCGAGACCATGCGCGGCGACGTGCGCGCGCTCCGCAAGGGCGCGCCGCCGCCGTACGTGCGCGCCGTCATCGGCGGCCGCCTCGACGCGGGCGCGCCGTCGAGCGTCGCGCGCGCTGCGGGCCCCGTCGATCCGACGGTCGCGTACGCGCCGCCGAGCCGCACGGTGTACGACCCGCCGCCGCACCCCGTCCGGCCGAAGGGCCCCGGGCTCACGCCGGGGGCGCGGCTCGCGATCATCATCGGCGCGGCGGGGCTCGTCGCGGGCGTCGGCATCGGCGTCGTCGCGCGCGGCTGCTCGTCCCGCCCAGCGCCCGCGCCGCGCGCCCAGCCGCGCCGGCACTGATCGCGCGAGGCGAGTCCGCGGCGCGTCGGAGAGCGACCTTGGCCGCGCGCCGCTCCATGACGTCGATCTGCTCGTGAAGGCGCCGCTCGACGCACGTCGGGCGACGCTGCTGCTCCTCCTGCTCACGGCGCGCTCGTCGAGCACCTGGTGGGCGCCGCGTGCCTCGCGGCGCTCTCCCTCATCGGGTGCCAACGTCACGCGGAGGGAGCTCCTCCGTCGGCGGGCGCGCGCCGGCGCGCCCCTCGACCTGGGCATCACGACGGCGAATCGCGCGGGGGTCGCGCCTGGCGATCGTCGAGGGCCCGCTGTGACCGGGCTCGTCCCGAGCTCGTCGATGAGCGCCGCGGCGCGCTTCACGATGACGCAGCGCCTTCGGGATGTAGCCGCGCGCTCGCGCCGCTCGACCGGCCGCCGCCGTGACGTTCAACAGACGCCGTGCTTGACGACCTCGATCATCGACCAGACGAACAGCGCCAGGCCGATGAGCCACACCGGTACGAAGAGCAGCGCCCCGCCCGACTCGAAGTCGACGAAGCGCCGCGGTCCGACGGCGAGCGCGGCCGACTTGTTCAGGGCGCGATAGCCGAGGTCGAGCACGATGACGCCCATCGCGCCCCCGACGAACGCGAGCCGGGCGACGGCGGGCGGCTCGCGGCACACGCTGTCCTGGAGACCGTACCCGGCCATCCCGCCGAGGACGACGCCCAAGCCGAGGATGGCGCGGCCCGCGTAACGGCGGTTTCGCGGATCGAAGAGCGACGCCACGCGCGACCGGTAGCGTGTCCGTGCCACGCCGAGAAGCGCGGCGTGTGAGCGGACACGGGCTCCGCCCCCTCGGGAGTTCGGGGTCGGGCGGGCCGGGGCGCGGGGACGGGGACGGGTCCGGGCTCGGGTGCGGGTGCGGGCTCGGGCTCGGGGACGGGGACGGGGACGGGGACGGGAGCGGGCTCCGGCTCGGGTGCGGGCTCCGGCTCGGGTGCGGGCTCGGGGACGGGGACGGGGACGGGAGCGGGCTCGGGCTCGGGTGCGGGCTCCGGCTCGGGCTCGGCTCGGGCTCGGCTCGGGCTCGGCTCGGGCTCGGGCTCGGGCTCGGGCTCGGCTCGGCTCGGCTCGGCTCGGGCTCGGGAGCAGGAGCGGGCTCGGGGACGGGCTCGGGACGGGGACGGGGATTGGCGCTCTGCTTTCCTGATGGTCGCGCCGTGCTCGGGCGCGTCAAGGGCGCCTGCGGCGCCGGCTGCGCCGGTTGCTTCGCAACCCTTGACCCGCCCTGCGCTCGGCGCGGGCGGGTGGGGGGGCGGCCTCGAAGTGAGGCGTGCAAGGAGGATGCTTGTGTGTTGCGAATCTACGATGTGGCTTTGGGTGTGCTCCGGGGGCTCCGGCCGGTGATCGAGCAGGTTGGCCGGAGGGATGCGGATTTGGCGCGTCAGCTTCGGCGGTGCGGGGCGTCGATGGTGCTGAATATCGCGGAGGGGAGCTATGCCCGCAAGGGCAACAAGGCGGCGCTCTACAGTGTGGCGCTCGGGTCGGCGAAGGAGACCCGTGCTTGCCTCGACGTCGCCGAGGCGCTCGGCTACCTCGGCGGCATCGATGAAGCCGTGACGCGCGGGCTCGACTCGGTCTGCGCGGCGCTCTTCCGGCTCGCCTGAACGTCTCGGCGGCGGTGCATTCAATCGCGCCGCCGCCGAGGATTCTCAGCGCTGCGTCAGACGATAGAGGACACCACCGATCCTCTCGAGCCGGGAATCCAGCTCCGGCTCGACGCCGGCCACGTAGCCGAGCGCGGCTGCGACGTCGACGCACGCACGGGTCTCCTTCCCGGGCCCGAGCGCCACCGCGAACAAGGCCTTTTGATTGCCCATCCGCGCATAGCTGCCTTCGGCGATGTTGAGCACCATCGACGCCCCACAACGACGAAGTTGCCGAGTCAAGTCAGAAAGTAGATTGCCATATAGCGTCGATTCCTCACCGCACGGCGAGAACGTTGCGCGGGTCGGTCGGCAGGCTCACGGACGGATCGAACAGCCGCCGCACGTCGACCGTGGCGAGGTCGACGCCGTCCTTCAGCTCGCGCGCCTCGAGGTAGAGCCGCGGCGCGCCGACCGTCCCGCCGTCGCCCACGACGCCCACGGGCGAGCCCGGCGGGAGCCGCGTGTGCACGGCGACGCCGGGCGCCGCGTGGTCGAGCCGCCCGAAGACGAGCAGCACCGTGCGCATGCGATCGCCGTCGTGCACGGCGTGCGCCGTGACCACGGTCATGCCGGCGTGATCGCCGACGAACACGACCTCGGCGTCGCCCTCCTGCCTGTCGAGCATGACGAGCGACACCTTCGCGCCGCGCGCCGCGGTGAGCTCGACGCCGTCGCTCGCGCGCGCCTTCGCGTCGCCCTGCGCGGGCTCGATCGGACGCGCCTGGCCGGGCTCGCCGACGGGGAGCGCGTACGCGCCGTAGTCGCCCGGTCGGTCGGGGAGCTTGGCCACGCGCGACGCGTCGTCGGCCTCGCCCGGCTGCGGCTTCACGGGCGGCGCGTTCGGGGCGGCGCTCGCGGCGGCGCGCGCGTCGGCGTTCGCGGCGGGCAGCGGGATGCACGCGTCGCCCTCGGGGAGCGACCGCGGCCCGCACACCGCCGGGAGCCCCGTTACGCCGCGCGCGTTCGCCGGCGGCACGACCACGGGGAGACGCTCCTCGGGCTCGCGCGCCATGCTCCCGAGCGCCCACACGAGGGCGACGAGCGGCGCGGCGCGGACGACGGGGTGCATCGCGACCCATCTTCCCGGCGGCGGGTCGCTTGCGCAAGCGAGGCCACCTTGGTACGGGTCGACCGTGGCGAAGCCCAGCATCGATCAGAACCTGAACCAGCTCTTCGACGCGGAGCGCAGCGTGCGAAACCTGCACGACGCGCTCGCGAAGCTCCCGCCGGACGAGCTCCTCGACGGGCTCGGCACCGCGCTCGAGGCCGCGCTGCGGTTGACGGACGAGGCCGAGGCGTCGCTCCGGCTCGTGCGCATCGCCGCGCTGCTCGGCGAGCACGACGGGCCGCGCGTGGTCGACGGTCTGGTCGACGTCCTCGGCAGCGAGCACCCCGAGGCGCGCCGCGCCGCCGGCGAAGAGCTCGAGGAGCTCGCGTTCGACCGCTTCAAGGACGTCGCGCTCGGCGTCGAGCGCGCGCTCAAGCGCCTGCCCGTCGGCTCGCCCGCGCTCCCCGAGCTCCCGTACATCCTCGCCGAGATCCCCGAGCCCGGCGTCGCGAAGCTCCTCTACGGCTTCTTGCACCACAAGGATCCCGACGCGGTGGCCGCCGCGATCGAGGCGCTGGTCGACCTCGGCGACGGCGGCGCGAAGAAGCACCTCGAGGCGCTGCGCAAGGACGATCGCGTGGTCGAGCTCGCGGACGAGGGCGACGGCGAGACGAGCGAGGTCAGCCTCGGCGAGCTGGCCGAGGAGGCCATCGGCATGCTCGAGGCGATGGGCGACGACGACGGCGACGGCGACGGCGACGAGCCGCACCCGAACACGCTGCGTCGCGGCGGCGCGCCGTGAAGTTGCGGCCGGTCCTCGGCGAGTCCGACCTCGACGCGTTCGAGAACGCGGTCGTCCCGCGTTACCTCTCGTTCTTCGGCTCGCTCGCGGTCGACATGCTCTTCCCGATCCCGGACGCGCACGTCGCGCACATCGGCTGTCGCACCGGGTATCCGGACTGGATCATCGCCGACAAGATGCCGCAGAGCTCGCTCCTCGGCGTCGACTCGTCGCCGCCCGGCGTCGAGTTCGCGCGCGCCCGCGCCGCGCGCATGCCGGGGATGCGCGCGAACTACACGGTGTCCGACTCGGTGCCGACGCTCCTCGCCGAGTCGAGCTTCACCCACGCGATCTCGCTCCACCCGCTCTGCTCGGCGACCGAGCGCGCCGCGCTCCTCGCCGAGCTCCGGCGCGTGCTCATCCCGGGCGGCCAGGCCGTGCTCGCGCTGCCCCTCCGCGGCTCGTTCCCGGAGATCAACGACATGATCCGCGAGTACGCCCTGCGCCACGACCTCGCCGAGCTCGGCAAGGCGATCGACGCCGCCGCCGCGAGCCGCCCGACCATCGAGACCGTGAGCGAGGAGTTCGAGGACGCGGGCCTGTCCGAGGTCGACGTCGACGTGCAGCTCATCGCCGTGTCGTTCGAGAACGGAAGGAACTTCCTCGAGGACGCGATCGCGCGCCTGCTCGTCTTCCCCGAGGCGACCGACCTCCTCGGCATGCCGCCCGACGCCGCGCAGGGCTGCATGCGCTACGTGCACGAGGCCATCTCGAAGTACTGGTCCGAGGGCGTGTTCGAGCTCACGGTGAACGTCGGCTGCGCGAGCGGCCGCAGGCTCCAATGACGCCGACCCCGCGTGCGCGGGTCGTGGCCGCGTGAGCAAGACCCTCGTCTGCCGGTGCGAAGACGTCACGCTCCACGAGCTCGAGGCGACGATGGCGCGCGGCTACACCGACATCGAGTCGGTCAAGCGTTACACGGGCTTCGGCACCGGCTATTGCCAGGGCAAGGGCTGCCTCGCGCTCTGCGCGCGCCTGATCGAGGATCGCGGCGGCTCGGTCGACAAGCCCATCACGCCGCGTCCGCCGTATCACCCCGTGTCGCTCGCCGCGCTCGCCGGGCTGCCAGGGCCGCCGCCGAAGCGCTGACGTGGTGCCGCGCGCGGCCTTCTGCGATACTTCTCGCATGGCTTCCGTCGCGCGCCTGTTCTGCGTCTTCGCCGCCGCGGCCTGCGTCTCCGCGGCCTGCGGCCTCTCGCCGACCGACGATCTGTTCCACGCGGAGGGCACGACCTCCGGCGGCGGCGAGGGCGGGCAGAGCTCGACGAGCACGCGCGTGACCACCTCCACCGGCACGTCGTCGACGTCGACGATGGGGCCGACCACGAGCACGACCACGAACGTCACCACGACGACGAACGTGACGACGGTGACGACGGGCAGCGGCGGCGGCCAGGGCGCGGGCGGCTCGCCGATGTGCACGCCCGACGGCGACTTCTGCCAGCAAGGCCCGCAGGGCTGCTGCTCCAACCAGTGCAACAGCCAGGGTCGATGCGGCGCCCTACAGTGCATCAACGACGGTCAACCGTGCCAGGGCGGCCCCTCGAGCTGCTGCTCTGGCCAGTGCACGCAGGGCCGCTGCGGCGCGCCGCAGTGCATCCCCGACGGCCAGCCGTGCCAGGGCGGGCCGAACGGCTGCTGCTCGATGCAGTGCAACAACCAGGGCCAGTGCGGCGCCACGACGAGCTGCACGCAAGACGGCGACAGCTGCCTGTTCGGCACCGATTGCTGCACGCAGGTGTGCGTCGGCAACACGTGCGGCTGCCACCAGGACGGCGACTCCTGCA
>DASYCF010000281.1:0-4152 GCA_036500365.1 Byssovorax sp. | reverse complement strand
GTCGCGCAGCGCAGGCCCTGGCGCGGCGACCGACGAGCCGAACCCCGGTAGATCGACGGCGACGACGTGGTGAGCGCGCGCGAGCTCGGGCAAGATCGGGAAGCTCGAGGTCGACGCGGCGCCGCGGCCGTGCAGCACGAGCAGCGTCGACCGATCACGCGGGCCACCCTCGAGGAGCCGAAGGCGAGCGCCCGCCGCGTCGACGAAGCGGACCGAGAACGTGGGCGCGAGGTCCCGCAGCACGGCGCGCTCGACCGGGCCCTCGACGCCCTCGCCCGTTTCGACCGGCCGCATCGGGCCACGTTAACCGAAGCGCGCAGCGCCGCGCCTCGCCGCCGTCAGCCGCCTGACGGTCGCGCGGGGCCGAGGCCCGCCGCGCGCGGAACTGACGAGAAAAACGCGACGAAACACGGTGGCACCGCGCTTGCGATGACCTCTCGCGTCGCGCGCTCCGCTTCGGAACCCCCCTGCGCCCCAGGGCAGGATGAAGTGCCCATGGTGGGTCGCTTCAATCCGGCCCTGCCCTGCAAGGCTCAGGTGGGTTCCCGAGCGGAGCGATGGCGTCGACGTCGCGCCAGCGGCTCCGCTGTCGCGGGCCGTCGGCGTCGCACCGGAACACTGCAATGGTGGGCGCGCGGGACGACCGAGCGCCCGCCCAAGCTCAGGACGTGGTGAGCGAGTCCTTGAGCGCCTTCACGGCGGTCGCGCGGACCTTGAGGCTCGCCGGCTTGCCCTTGAGCGTGCGGGGCTGCTTCGTGAACGGGTCGATGCCCTCGCGATCCTGCGTCGCCGCGGTGGCCTTCGCCTTGAGGCGGACGACGTTCGGGATCGTGACCTCGCCCGGGCCTCCCGACGAGAGCTCCTTCTTCACGAGCCCGGCAAGAATGTCGAGCACGTGCGAGGCGGACTTCTTGTCGATGCCAGCGCCTTCGGCGAGCGCCGTGACGAACTGAGCCTTCGTGAGCTTGCTGGAACCAGCCATGACGTGGGCGTCTCCGGGTCGAGGGGGTGAGCCACTTATCGCGCTGTTCCGGGGCTCGCAAGGGGGAAACCGAGCTTTTAGGGGCAGATCGACCGGTCCAGCCCCTCCGCGGGCCGGCGACCGACGATCAGGACGTTCGAGAACGGCGTGCGACCCCACGCGGGGCGGACGTCGCAGGCGAGGCCACGCCGCTCGAGCTCGGCCACGATCTCGCGGGCGGGGCGGAGGCACACGCGCTCGCCTCGGTTCCACGTCGCGAGGGTGAAGACGCGCTCCTCGACCCAGGTGGCGAGGCTGCGTAGGCCGCGCTCGGTGTCGGCCTCGCGGACGACCACCCGGCCGCCGGGGCGCACGGCCCGCGCCGCCGCCTCGAGCGCCGCGTCCTGCGCGGGGAGGTCGACGTAGTGGAGCACGTCGACGAGCAGCACCGTGTCGGCCGCGCCGACGGCGGCGTCGCGGAGGTCCGCCCGCTCGAACGACGCGGCGAGCGCGGGTGCGCGCGCAGCGGCGGCGCGGGCTTCGGCGATCTTGGCCTCGTCCCAGTCGAAGCCTACGCACGCGGTCGCGCGGCCGAGCTCGAGCAAGAGCAGCGAGAGCTGCCCGCGGCCGGCGCCGACGTCGAGGACCTCCCCGAGCGCGCCGGGCGCGTCACCCGCGATGTCGGCGACGAGGTGCGCAGCCGGGTCGCCGAGGAGCTTCGTCCGCACGTAGTGGAAGCGCGTGCGCTCCCGCGGCGTCGGCGCGTTCGGCGTCGCGTAGCGCGCGGCGACGCGCTCGACCGCGTGGACCCACGGCGGCGCGTCGGCGGGCAGCTGGTAGCGGCGACGGACGCGCGACGGGCGCACGCGCGCGACGGCCGCGGCGACGCCGAGGGTGATCGCGCCCCCGGCCACCGCGAGGCCGAGCGCGACGATCGGCGCGCCGACGAACAGATCCGCGGCGAAGCGCCCGACGTCGGAGACGACGACCTGCCGCGGCGGCGGGAGCCAGTGCCCAGTCTTCACGTACGCGCCGACCTCGACCTCGAGCGTGAGCAGCGCCGGCGCGACGAACGGGTTCGACACGTTCGCGGCGAGGTAGGCGACCGCGCCGTCGAACTGAAGATACAGACACAGACCGAGCAAGATCGGCAGGTGACAGCCGAAGATCGGCAGCGAACCGACGAACAGGCCGACGGCGACGGCGAGGGCGAGGCGCGAGGGCGTCGCGGAGCCGCCGCGGAGCTCGTGCAACCCGCGCTTGAGCTCCTCGCGGACCGCCGAGTAGCTCAACCCGTCTCGCCGCTGGGGCCCGGCGGCGGCTGCGACAGCGAGACGACGGCCTCGTCGGTCGCGGCGTCGAGCGACGCCGGCGCGGGCGGAGGCTTCGAACGGCCGGCCGCGCGCTGCGTCTCGACCATGCGCACGTACATTTGCGCGCTCTTGTTCGTCGGGTCGACGGCGAGCGCCTCGCGCCACTCGGCGAGCGCGGCGTCGGAGAGGCCGAGCTGGAGCAGCGTGACGCCGAGGAGCACGCGCGCGGGCACGTACCTCGCGTTCGCGTCGCGGGCGCGCTCGTAGTGCTCCCGCGCGAGCGCGAGGCTCCCCTCGTCGCGGTACAGCGTGCCGAGCCGCGTCTGCAGGTCGGCGTAGGCGGGGCACAGATCGACGGCGCACTTCAGCTGCTCGATCGCCTCGGCGCGGCACCCGGCGTCGGCGTAGGCCTGCGCCAGGTCGGCGTGCATGTTCGCGATCTTTCCGCGCGCGAACGGGTCGAGCACGCCGCCCTGCCCGTCGTTCTTGCGGATGCGCGCGTACACCTGCCGCGCCGCCTCGTACTTGCCGAGGTCGTTGTACGTGACGGCGAGGTTCAGCAGCGCCTCGGTGTAGTTCGGGTTGAGCTCGACCGCGCGCTCGAAGTGCCGCTCGGCGGCGACGAAATCACCGCGCTCGTGCAGCATGACGGCGAGCATGTTGTAGACGTCGGCGAAGCGATCGGTGTGCTCGAGCACCTCGCGCAGGACCTGCTCTCCGCGATCGAACTCGCGGCGCTCGTAGTGCTCGCGGCCGAGGATGAGGAGCTGCTTCAGCCGTTCGTCCATGCGCGCATGCTACACGCGTTCAGGCCTTTATTCCTCGGCCGGCGCGCTTGCCAGGTCGGACCGGGCTTGGTACGTGGACGGCGATGACTGCGGCCGTACCCCCCGGGCGGGGCCCTCGCCCTGCGGGCGCGGGCGACGCGGTGAGCGAGGACGCAGCCGAGCCCGAGGCGGCGCCGATGGATCCACGCGACGCCGCTGTGGCGGGTCACGATCACGGCGACTCTGTCGCGGGTCGCGATCACGGCGACTCGGCCCTCGCGGGTCGCGATCCTGCTGCCCCGATCGTCGCGCCGCGCGACGACGCGCCCGAGGTCGATGACATCCCGACGTCGGAGCCGCCGGCCGTCGCGCCGCGGAGCCGTCGCGCGCTCGCGAACCTCGGTGGCCCCGTTCGCGCCGCGCGGTCGCAGCGGACGCCGACGCCGGCGCAGGTCGCGCGCGTCGGCCTCGCGCCGCTCGCGGCCGAAGACGAGCAGCCGCACGCGACGCCGCCCACCTCGCAGCGCCGGCGCGACTCGGCGCCGGCGGCGCCGCGCACGGCCTCGCCGCGACGCGCGGTCTATCCGCTCGGCGGCGCGCCTCAGCCCGACCCGATCGACGATCCGCTGGCGAACCGGGAGCCGCCGCGATCGCCGCTCGCGGTGCACCTGTCGCCGCGGATGACCGCGATCTTCGGCGGGCTCTTCGGCCTCGCCTGCATCACCTCGGTGATCGCGCTCCTGATTCAGGTCGTGCCGCCCAAGGACGATCGATCGGCGGCGATGAGCGCGTCCGCGGCCGCGAAGGCGAGCGGCTCGGCCCGCGTCTCGACCGCGAAGGCGGTCCCGAAGAAGAAGCGGACGCCGATCCCCGGCCCCTGGCGCCTCTCGGAGCTCGCGAAGGACCCCACGATCTCGATCCTCAGCGGCACGCCCGAGAAGAAGAGCTTCGTCGACGCGTTGAGCGACAAGGGCGTCCCCACCTCGCAGGTCTACCGGGTGATGAAGGCCCTCGACGAGGTGAAGAAGTTCGACAAAGTCGGCCACAAGGACAAGTTCACCGTCGCGCTCGTGAAGGGCGAAAAGAAGGTGAAGGCCTTCGAGTACGAGGT
>DASYCF010000280.1:0-5978 GCA_036500365.1 Byssovorax sp. | reverse complement strand
GGTGAGCGCGCTCGTCGTCGGGGCGACGTACCGCTTCCAGCGCGAGGACATGACCGTCGCCGAGATCCTCGCGGCGCCCGAGCCCGAGAACCCCGTCACGCGGCCGTTCCACGGCGAGCTCCTCGAGCGCACGACGCCGCTGCCGCGGCTGCCGCAGGACCTCCGCGTGCCGCTGCCGTACTCGTACGTCTTCGGCGTCGCGACCGTCGGCGCGTTCGCCGCGAGCGGTCGGAGCTCGTATTTCATGGGCCAGCGCACGTCGAGCGTGCCGTTCTATTTTCCGGTGCTCCTCGTGCTCAAGCAGCCGCTCGTCCTCGTGCTCCTGCTCGCGATGGGCGCGCGCGAGCGGCGGCTCGGCCTCACGTCGCGCGCGTCGCGCGTGCTCGTCGGCGCGGCGGCGATGTTCCTCTTCTTCGCGATGGTGTCGCGGCTCAACCTCGGCGTGCGCCACGTGCTCCCGATGATGCCGATCCTCGTCGTGCTCGCGGCGCGGCAGGCGCGGCGCGTCGCGGTCTCGCGCGCGTTCGCGCCCCGTCGCTTCGCGCTCGTCGTCGCGCTCTCGGTCGCCGCCGTCGCCGGGTTCGCCGCCGCGTATCCGCACCTGCTCGGCTACTTCAACGTGCTCGCGATCGACGCGCGGATCGCGCACAAGATCAGCGTCGTCGGCGAGGACTGGGGTCAGGACGCGGGAGAGGCGGCGCGCTACGCGAAGGCGCACGGCATGACGCCGCTCTATTACGGCGCCTACGGCCGCGCGAGCGCCGCCGAGGTCGAGCGCGAGGGCCTCACCATCACGGCGCCGAACTGCACGAGCCCGCCCCGCCGCGCCGCGTGGATCATGCTCCACGCGGCGAACGTCGTCCGATCACCGTGCTACCGCTGGCTCGGCTTACCCGAGCGCGAGCCCGACGCCCGCGTGAACGAGCACGTCTACTTCTACCGCTACGACCCGAACACGCCCCCGAACCTCCCCGGTGACGGCGACGACGAAACCGACCCTGCCGACGTCGACCCAGCGGACGCGCCTTGATCCGAACCGAGGACGCCAGTCGAGTCGGTCGATCCGGCGCCAGACGGGTGCGATGGCGAGCAACGAAGGGGAGCCGTACTCTGGTACGGCGAGCATCGTAGCGGAGCCAGCGCGCCCGTATGACGCCGGAGCGGCCGGGTCGACTCAGCCGATGTGCTCGAGGGTCTGGTTCGCGTTCGTCCAGTTGAGGCCCGAGAGCGTGTTCGTCACGTAGTCGGCCTTCTTGGTCTGGTAGTCGGCGAAGTACGCGTGCTCCCACGCGTCGATCGCGATCACGGCGTGCGTGTTCGCGAAGAGGCCGACGTCGTGCTCGGTGCGGACGAGGTTGTTGAAGAGCTTCTTGTCCGTGTAGTCGTAGACCACGACGACCCAGCCGTGCGCGCTCATGAGCGCGGCCTTCGCGTCGGCGACCCACGCGTCGAAGCTGCCGAAGCTCGTGTCGATGAGCTTCTTCGCCTTGTCGCTCGGGCCGACGGAGCCGTTGCCCAGGTTGCCGAAGTACATCTCGTGCAGCACCGTGCCGTTGAAGGCGACGGGCTCGCGGCGCTTGAGCTCGCTGTACTCGTTGTACGAGTAGTTCGGCGCGCTGCGGTCGGCCTTGCCGAGGCGCTCCCAGATCTCGTTCAGCTTCTTCACGTACCCTTGGTACAGGGCGAAGTGCGCCTTGAGCTGCAGGTCGCTGAGGCCCTTCGCGTTGCCGCCCAAGAGGTGATCGAAGTTCTTCGGTTCACGCGCCATGTGCTCGTCTCCTCGTTGATGAATCGGGGCACGGGCTTTACCGCCGCGCTCCCTCGCGATCAAGATGCGCATCCCGCCCGACTGCACTCCGAGTAGGCTCCCGACGTGATCAAGCAAGGCGCGCTCGCCCCCGACTTCACCGCCGCGTCGACGGACGGCCGCACGATCCACCTCGCGGAGCTCCGCGATCACGTCGTCGTCCTCTACTTCTTCCCGAAGGCGTTCACCCCCGGGTGAACGCGTGAGGCGACGCGGTTTCGCGACGCATACGCGGAGATTCAGCGCCTCTCGGGCGAGGTCATCGGCGTCTCGACCGACGCGCACGAGCGCCAGCGCGACTTCGCGGCGAGCCTCGCGATCCCCTTCCCGATGATCGGCGACTGGCGCGGCGTCATCGGCAAGAAATACGGCGTCGTGTGGCCGATCCTCGGGCTCGATCGGCGCGTCACGTTCGTCATCGATCGCGCCGGCGTCGTGCGCCGCGTGTTCGCGTCGGAGCTCGATCCGACGGGGCACGTCGACGACGCGCTCGCGATCCTGCGCTCGATGCAGTGAGGATCAGCTGCGGCGGCTGACGGCGTCGGCCGTCGCCGTCAGCCCGCGCCACGCGGTGAGCGCCGTGCCGAGCGTGCCCTCGATCTCGCGGATCGACTCGGTCATCTCGCCGTCGGCCACGCCGACGCTGCGCGCCTCGCGCACGCACGCGAGGGCGGCGACGAAGCGCTTGCGCTGCACGAACGCCTTCGCGAGCAAGGGCCAGATGACCTTCGGCGGGCCGCCGAGGTTCGCCGCGCGGCGCAGCGGTCCGACCGCCTCGCCCGGTCGCCCGTCCTCGAGCTGCGCCTCGCCGAGGCGGCGGAAGATGTCGGCCGCGGCGGCGCCGTCTTGCGCGTACTGCACGGCGAGGCGCATCACCTCTTCGCCCTGGTGCTCTTCTCCGAGCTTCACGCACGCGGTGCCGAGGAGGCCGAGGCCCTTCGCGATGAGGGCGCGCGCGTCCGGCGTGAGCATCTGCCCCTCGGGCGTGCGCAGGAAGATCGCGAGCGGCGCCGGCCACGCGCCGAGCAGCGTGATGACCTTCGTCTGATCGCCCTTCTGCGCGGCGACCTCCGCCTCGGCCACCTTGGTGAGGTCGATGGCGCTCGAGCGCGAGCCGGCCGAGGCGCGGTCGAGCTCCTCGCGGATGTGCGCGCGCACGCGGGCGCGGAACTCGTTGAGCTCGTGCGTCTCCTCGAGCCCGTCGTGCAGCAGCGCGAGGCGCGACGTCTTGCCGTCGACGACGAGCCTCCGCAAGCTGTAGCCGTAGAGCGGCGCGAGCAGCAGGTAGCGCACGCCGATGTGGAGCTGGATGCCCTCGACGTCGGTGTCGCGCTCGGGCGGCCCCGGCGTGGCGTCGTCGGTCAGCAGCGCGCCGACGAGGCGCTGGCGGAACGCCGCGAGCGTGAGCCGCTGCACGTCGGCGTCGCCGTCGGCCTCGCCCGGCGCGGCGACCACGAAGTCGACCTGCGTGTTGTCGGGGTCGCGCCGGTCGACGGTCAGCGCGGTGATGCGCGCGCCCGTGATCATCGAGAACGCGAAGAACGCCTCGCCCACGATGTCGCAGAGCGCCTGGAAGCTGCCGATGCCGTCACCGATGCGCTCGAACCAGCCGTCGGTGCGCACGGCGTCGAGCGAGAAGACACGTTCCTTGGCCATAGTTCGGGGGCGGGCTCGCGCGGCGGCGATACACGGCCGCTCCCGCGAGAGCCTCTCACGAACGGCGGGCCGCTGTCACGTTTCGGCGCCGCGCGCCCCCCGCTGCCAGTGCCGGCACACGGGCTTCACGCCGCAGCCCTCGCACCGCGCCGCGTCCCTCCGCGACGGGCAGTGCTGCAGCATGCCGAGGTGGCAGAGCGAGAAGTCGTACTTCACCGGGTCGTCCGGATCGAAGCCCCGGAGCGCGGCGGTGATCTCCTCGGCCGTGCGCCACGAGCAGTCCGCGCGGCGCGTGAGCGCGAGGTTCTTCGCGAGCTTGTGCACGTGGGTGTCGACCGGGATGAGCAGGGCGCTCGCGGGGACGCCGGTCCACGCGCCGAGGTCCACGCCGTCGGCCGCGCGCACCATCCAGCGGAGCAGGAGCAGGAGCCGCTTCGACGCGCTGCCCTTCGCGGGGTCGACGAGGATGTGCCCCGCGCCGTGCCCGCCGTCGAACGGCCCCGCCGCGCGGATCGCGCCGGTGAACGACGTGAGCGCCGCGCGGAGATCGCCGCCCGCCTCGGCGTACATGCGCGCGAGCGCCGCGCCGAGGGAGCCGTGCTCGCGCTGCACGCGCCGCGCGCCGACGACCAGCGCGACCAGATCGCCGTCGCGATACACGCGATGCTTCCACCCGCGGAGGAGCCGCCGCACGCGCGCCTCGTCGTCGGCCGCCTTCGCGACCTCGGGGCCGAGGCGATCGAGCGCGTCGTCGATCTTCACGCGGAAGGCCTTCGCGTTCCCGAACGCGAGCGACGACGCGACGACGGCGACGATCTCGCGATCGAGCGCGTCGGTGTACCGATGCACGATGCTCACGGGGTCCGCGGCGAGGCGGCGGGGCACGTCGCAGCGCGCGCGCACGTCGTCGAGCGCCGCCTGCACGCGCGCGAGCCGGGCAGGGGCGAGGGCGCGATCACGAGGCATGTCGCGTGCTCTACCGCGGCGGGGCGCGCGCGCCACGCGCCGCCGTGCGCTAGGCTCGCCGTGGGTGCGCGCGCTCGGAAAGCGCGCTTCCTCCGAAGGGAAATTCGATGCTCACCGCCGACGACATCCGCCAGTGGCTCATCAAGGAGATCCGCTTCGACGCGAGCAAGCTCGCGGACGACGCGCCGCTCTTCTCGAACGGCACGCTCGACTCCTTCACGATGGTCGAGCTCGTCGCCTTCTTGGAGGAGAAGACCGGCCGCGTGATGCCTACGATCGAGGTCGCGCCCGAGAACGTCGACACGATCGCGCGCCTCGTCGCGTGGGCGCGGGGCGAGGGCGTCGTGCCGCAGGTCGAGGGCGTATCGCCGAAGGTGCCCGCGGACGGGCCGAAGTGAGCGCGCTGGCATCGGGCAAGGGCGTCCTCATCCTCGGCGTCCCGCGCTCGGGGACCACGCTGCTGCGCAGGCTCGTCGACGCGCACCCGTCGTTCGCGTGCCCGGGCGAGACGATGCTCTTCTCCGCGTGCGCGCGCTTCCTCACGGCGGAGCCCGGCGTGAACGGCATCGACATGGGCGTGCTCACGGGCCTTCATTTCGCCGGATTCCCCGCCGACGTCGTGCTCGAGCGGCTCCGCGCGTTCGCGTTCGCGTTCCACGAAGAGCACGCGGCGCGCGCGAACAAGCCCCGCTGGGCCGAGAAATCCGCGCCCGACGTCTTCCACCTCGCCGCGATCGAGGAGCTGTGCGCCGATCGCGTGCAGTACGTCTGCATCGCGCGCCACGCCCTCGACACGCTCGTCAGCTTGTCCGAGCTCATCGACGTGCAGCAGCGCTGGTCGTCGGAGCTCCATCCATACATCGCGCGGCATCCCCGGCCGCTCGAGGCGCTCGCCCACGCGTGGGTCGACGGTACGGAGGCGATGCTCGACCTCGCGCGGCGCCGCCCCGCGGACGCGTGCGTCATCCGCTACGAGGATCTCGTGCAGCGGCCCGGCGCCGAGATGACGCGCGTCATGGCGCACCTCGGCGAAGCGTGGCCCGACGGGCTCGAGGCGAGCGCCCTCGCCGAGAAGGGCGGCCTCGGCCTCGGCGACTGGAAGACATACGGCAAGGACAAGGTCGAAACGTCGAGCCTCGGCCGCCACAAGTCGCTGTCGCGGCTCACCGTCCAGGAGCTCGCGCGCATCGTCAATCCCACGCTCGTCCGCGCCGGCTACGACGCGCTGCCCGAGGGACCGCGCCCCCCGCGCGAGCGCGCGCTGCGCCTCTTCGAGGCCACCCTCAAGGTGCAGGGCGCGAAGAAGGGCTGAATCAAGGGCCGACGAAAGGACGACGGCGGCGTGGGTTCGACGTTGCGGGACGTTGCGGGAGTGGGCGTGTCGACGGAGGCGGGTCGAATGGCGTGGTCCTCGATCGTCCTCGATCAGAGATGCCAGCTGGGAGAGGTCTGTGGACAGTGGCGCGCCCGTGGACAACGCGTGTGAGGTCTCGGGAGGCGGATGAGTCGTCGTGCGCGTTGCCCACCGTCGCTTGGACAACGCGCGGAG
>DASYCF010000279.1:0-7938 GCA_036500365.1 Byssovorax sp. | reverse complement strand
GGCCACGCTCGGCGCCGCGCCTGACGGACGTCGCGTCAGCGCTCGTTCGGATCGTCGATGTGGTCGCAGTTCTTGCGACCTTGCATCACGCAGTCTTGGATGCGCGACGCCTCACGGAGCTTCTGCGAGAGGAGCCATCCGCCGACGCCGATGACCACGAGCGCCACGAGCACAGGCCAAATCGGAGCGCGCGGCTTCGCGGGCTTCCCCACGTTCGCGGCCGCGATCGCGGCGCCGTGCTTGCGCCGCTCGCGGAGCTTCGCCGAGATGTCGTCGTAGTCGGGACCTTCGTCGGCCATCGCGCCGCCAGCGTAGCGAACCGACGGCTCGGACGCTCGCCGCGAGCAGAACCTCGGAGCGGCGAGGGCGGCGCCGGGGATGCGACAGCGTGCGCGGCCCCAGGTCGACGATCAGTTAGCGTTCCTTACCACCTTACCGTGGGTCGTGACTTGAACCCCTAGCGAGCGCTAGGTGGGGGCCTCTGTGTCGCTTTAGGCTTCCCGGTGAAGAGTTCCGGGCCTAGCACACCACGACAGCTCTTGGGCCCCCGAGTTCATGCTTACTCGGGATTCATTTTGCCATGCCTCACGAGACGGGCAGAGGGAACTTCGCCAAGGATAGCGACGCGATCTCGCCCGTCAACTGCTTCGTCGAGGCGGGCGCGGAGCTTCTCGTAGATGCCGCCGAACGCGCCGTTCGAGAGCAGCGCCACGGTGTCGCCGGGCGCAGCGTGTTCGGCGATGTGCGCGACGATCGCGTCGACCGACGGCGCGAGATCGCACGCGCCGCCGCGCGCGATGACGGCGTCGCGCACGCGCCCGAGATCGAGGCGCTCGGCCTCGGGGATGTCGGCGCGGCCGAGCGGGGCCAGGACGACGCGGTCGGCGGCGCCGAACGCGCGCTCGTACCCGGCTTGATGGAGCGCCCGGCACGCGGTCGCGCTGCGCGGCTCGAAGACCGCCCAGAGCGCGCCGCCTCGATGCTTCTCGCGCAGACCCCGCAGCGTCTCTTCGACGGCGGTCGGGTGGTGGGCGAAGTCGTCGTACACGCGCACGCCCCGCGCCTCGAACAGGAGCTCTTGCCGCCGCTTCACGCCCGAGAACGTCGCGAGCGCGCGGATCGCCGCGTCGACCGGCGCGCCGAAGCCGTGGGCCGCCGCCGCGAGCGCCGCGACCGCGTTCTTCACGTTGTACGCGCCGGGGACGCCGATCGACGCGCGGCCCGCCGCGACGCCCCCCGCGAACACGTCGAACGTCTGGCCGCTCGGCCCGGCCTCGGCGGGCGCGGCGAGCCAGTGCGGCGGCGCGTCGCCCGTGTCCTCGCCCGCGAGCGCGTACCACGCGACCTCGGCCTTCGCGGCGCTCGACACGACGGCGCGCACGCGCGCGTCGGCCGCGTTCGCGACGATCAGCCCGCTCGCCGGCACGCGCTCCACGAAGCCACGGAACGCCGCGAGGTAGCTCGCCTCGTCGGGGTAGATGTCCACGTGGTCGTGCTCGATCGACGTGACGATCGCGACCTCGGGCAGGTAGTGCCAGAACTTCGGCGTCTTCTCGAAGAACGCGGTGTCGTACTCGTCGCCCTCGACCACGAACGGCGTGCGCCGCCGCGCCCCGTCCCCCGCGACGGGCAGGCGCGCCTTGCCGGGCAGGCGAAAGCTCGCGTCGAAATCCTTCGGGATGCCGCCGATCAAGAAGCCCGGGTCGCGGCCGAGCGCGAACAGGAGGTGCGCGCACATCGCGCTCGTCGTCGTCTTGCCGTGCGTGCCGCCGACGACGAGCGGCGACGCGCCCGGGAGCACGTGCTCGGCGAGGGCGTGCGCCATCGTCGTGTACGCCATCCCGCCGTCGATCGCGGCGCGCGCCTCGCCGTTGGTCGATCGGCACACGTTCCCGACGACGACGAGATCGGGCCTCGGCTCGAGGTGCGCCGCGTCGAACCCCGTCATCAGACGGATGCCCCAGCGCTCCAGCGCGGGCCCCATCGGCGGGTAAAAGGCCACGTCCGAGCCGGAGACATCATGCCCCGCCGCGCGAAACAGCCCGGCGAGGGCGCCCATGCCCGTGCCGGCGACCGCGACGAAATGCACGCGCATGGGCGCGACGATGCCGCTCTTCCCGCGCGCGTTCAAGCGCCGCGGCGGCGCCTCTGGTACCTTCCCCGGCCATGGCCCTCCCGAAGAAGGTGAAGCTCACCCTCATCCTCGCGCCCATCGGGCTCGTGCTCGCGTACGCCCTCCTCCAGACCGCCGAGTACTTCTATTTCCGCGGCTACTCGACGGGCGAGCGCAGCGGCATCGTGCGCAAGCTCTCGATCAAGGGCTCGCCCGTGTGCAAGTACTTCTCGGGCGAGCTCCTCCTCCAGGGCCTCCAGCCCGGCCTCCAGTCGGACGTCTTCGAGTTCTCCGTCGACGACGACAAGGAGACGAACCCGATCGTGAAGGCGCTCCACGACGCCGAGCGCTCGGGCAACCGGGTCACGCTCCACTACCGCCAGGATCTCCACTCGATGTACCGCTGCACGCCGAGCGAGTACTTCATCACGAGCGTCGACAAGTAAGGCTGAATCCGCGGCTCGGCGCCGCAACCAAGGCCCCTGGTAGCCGAGCGCGAAGATGACGCAATCAGGTCGAGACGCGGCCGCGGCCGTCGCGGGGGAGCCCACGGCGGTGGCCCTCGTCGGCGCGGGGGCGTGGGGACAGAACCTCCTCCGCAACTTCGCCACGTTGCCGGGCGCCCGCCTCGCGTGGGTGTGCGACGCGTCCGAGCGCGCGCGCGCCCTCGCGTCCGCGTCGTGCGGCGCGCGCGTCACGGCCGACCTCGACCACGTGCTCGGCGACGCGGCCGTGCGCGGCGTCGTCGTCGCGACGAACGCCGGCTCGCACCACGCGATCGCTTCCGCGGCGCTCCGCGCGGGCAAGGACGTGCTCGTCGAGAAGCCGCTCGCCCTCTCCGGCGACGACGCGGCCGAGCTCTGCGACCTCGCCGAGCGCGGAGGGCGCGTGCTCATGGTCGGGCACCTCCTGCTCTATCACCCCGCCGTCGAGGCGCTGAAGGGCCTCCTCGACGCCGGCGAGCTCGGCGACGCCCTCTACCTCTACTCGCAGCGGCTCAACCTCGGCATCGTCCGGCCGGACGAGAACGCGTGGTGGTCGCTCGCGCCGCACGACGTCGCGCTCGCGAACCACCTCCTCGGCGCCGAGCCCGAGTCGATCTCCGCGAGCGGCACCACCCTCGGCGCGCGGCCCGACGCGCACGACGTCGTGTTCGCGACGCTGCTCTACCCGAGGGGCCGGCTCGCGCACGTGCACGTCAGCTGGCTCGACCCGCAGAAGACGCGGCGGCTCACCGTCGTCGGCACGCGGCAGATGGCCGTGTTCGACGACGCGTCGGCCGACGAGAAGCTCGTCGTGTTCGACAAGGGCGTCGAGCCCCCGAGCGCGGTCACGTACGCGGACGGCGTGCGCGTGCGCACCGGCGAGATCCGCATCCCCGCCGTGCGCATGGAGGAGCCGCTCCGCCGCGAGTGCGCCGCGTTCGTGCGCGCGATCGTCACGCGCAAGGCGCCGCTCACGGACGGCGCGTCGGGCCTCGCCGTCGTTCGCGCGCTCGAGGCGGGGGCGCGGTCGCTCGCGGCGCGCGGCCGGCCGGAGCCCGTCCGGCCGACGCATCTTCCAGCCGGCGCGGCGCGATGAGCGGCGCGCCCTTCGTCCACCCGTCGGCCGTGGTCGACCCCGGCGCCGAGCTCGGCCCCGGCGCGCGCGTGTGGCACTTCGCGCACGTCTCCGCGGGCGCGCGCGTCGGCGCGCGGACGAGCCTCGGCCAGGGCGCGTACGTCGCGCCGGGCGTGCGCATCGGCGCCGGCGTGAAGGTGCAGAACCACGTCTCGATCTACGCCGGCGTCGAGATCGAGGACGACGTGTTCGTCGGTCCGAGCGCCGTCTTCACGAACGTCACCACCCCGCGCGCCGCGGTCGACCGCCGCGGCGAGTTCGTCGCGACGCGCGTCCGGCGCGGCGCGAGCATCGGCGCGAACGCGACCGTCGTCTGTGGCTGCACCATCGGCGCGCACGCGCTCGTGGGCGCCGGCGCCGTCGTCACGCGCGACGTGGCCGAGCACGCGATCGTCGTCGGCTCGCCCGCGCGCCGCGTCGGATGGGCGTGCGCGTGCGGCGAGCGCCTCGCGACGGGTCCGTCGCCTGCGTGCGCGCGCTGCGACGCCGTCTACGACGTCACCGACGAGGCGTGCGTGCCCGCGTCCGGCGACGCGCCGATCCCGTTCGTCGACGTCGCGGCGGACAACGCGCCCGACGCGCGCGAGCTCCGCGCCGCCTTCGATCGCGTGCTCGTGAGCGGGCGCTTCATCCTCGGTGACGAGGTGGCGGCGTTCGAGCGCGCCGTCGCCGAGCGGCTCGGCGTCGCGCACGCGATCGGCGTCTCGAGCGGGACCGACGCGCTCCTCGTCGCGCTCTCGGCGCTCGACGTCGGCCCCGGAGACGAGGTGATCACGCCCGCATACTCGTTCTTCGCGACCGCCGCCGCGATCGCGCGGCTCGGCGCGCGGCCCGTGTTCGTCGACGTCGATCCGCGCTCGTTCAACCTCGAGCCCTCCGGGGTGATCGAGCGGATCGGTCCGCGCACGAAGGCGATCCTCGGCGTGCACCTCTTCGGTCGACCGTTCGCCGACGAGGTGCTCGCCGCGGCCGAGCGGCGCGCGGTGCCCGTCGTCGAGGACGCGGCGCAGGCGATCGGCGCGCGCGGGGCGCGCGGGCCGGTCGGCGCGCTGGGTGCCCTCGCGTGCTTCTCGTTCTTTCCGACGAAGAACCTCGGCGCCCTCGGCGACGCCGGCCTCGTGACGACCGATCGGCCGGAGCTCGCCGCGCGCGCCGTCGCGCTGCGGTCGCACGGCGCCGCGCAGCGTCACGTGCACACCGAGCTCGGCGGCAACTTCCGCCTCGACGCGCTCCAGGCGGCGCTGCTCGGCGTGAAGCTCTGCGGGCTCGACGCGCGGACCGCGGCGCGGCGCGACAACGCGGCCCGCTACGCCGCGGCGTTCGCGCGCGCGCAGATCCCGCCGGAGCTCTTGTCGACGCCGGACGCGCGCGAGCCGGGTCACGTGTGGAACCAGTACGTCGTCCGCACGCCGAGGCGCGACGCGCTGCGCGCCCACCTCGCAGAGCGCGGCGTCGCGGCCGAGGTCTACTACCCGACGCCGCTCCACCTCCAGCCCGCGTTCGCGGCGCTCGGCCATCGTCGCGGCGACTTCCCGGAGGCGGAGCGCGCCGCCGCCGAGTCGCTCGCGCTGCCCGTGTTTCCCACGCTCGGCGCCGCGCGGCAGGCGCGCGTCGTCGACGTGATCGTCGCGTACCTCCGCGGCGCGGCGAGGTCGTGATGCTGGTCGGCGACGGCGCGCGCGGGCGCAGCAGCCGCGGGGCGGCGCGAGCCGACCGCGCCCCGCGCGTCGCGTCGCGGTACGAGATCGTCGTCGCGTGCGGGCTCGGGCTCACGCTGCTCGCGTCGTCGCTCGGGCTCGGCGCCGTGCACACCGTCGTGCTCCTCCCCGTCGCGGCGATCGTGATCGCCACGGCGTGCGCGGCGGAGGTGCTCGCGCAGCGGACCGGCGGGGCGAGGCTGCCCGGCGTCTCGCTGCTCTGCTTCGCGCTCGCGGGCTACTGCCTGCTCCAGTGCGTGCCGCTGCCGCTCGGCTTGCTCGAGCGGATCGCGCCCACGAACGCCGACATCTGGCGGCACGCGCTCGATCCGCTCGACCGAACGCGGTCGTTCGCGCCCATCTCCCTCGACCCCGGCGCGACCGTGCGCGAGGCGCTCCGCTGGACGATGTACGGCGCCGCGTTCTTCTCGGCGCGCACGCTCGCGCGCCTGCGCGGCGCGCCCCTCGGCGTCGGGCTCGTGTTCGGCGCCGCCGCGCTCCTCGCCGCCGTCACCCTCGCCCACGAGCTCGTGCAAGCGACGCGCGTCTACGGGATCTACACGCCGCGGTTCCCCGTTCCGGTCGAGCACATGGGGCCGCTCCTCAACTCGAACAACCTCGCGGGGTACCTGAACCTCGGCGCGATGTGCGGGATGGGCTTCCTGCTCTCGCGGCGCAGCGAGGTGCCGCGCGTCGTCGTCGGGCTCGGGCTCGCGCTCGTCGCCGCCATCGCGGTGCGCGCGGCCTCGCGCGCCGGCGTCGCCGCGCTGCTCGCCGGCGTGCTGCTGTTCGGCGCGATCGTCCTCCGCGGGGCGCTCCGCGAGGGGAGCCGGCGGCGGAGCCTCGGCGCGCTCGGGCTGCTCGGCGGCGTCGTCGCATCGGGCGTCCTGCTCGCGCTGCTCGGCGGCAGCGACAACATCCGCGCGGAGCTCTTCACCGACAACATCGTCAAGCTCCGCTTGATGTCGTGGGTGCGGCCGCTCATCGCGGATTTTCCCATCTTCGGCGTCGGCCGCGGGGCGTTCGAGGGCGTCTTCCCCGCGTACCAAACGGAGCCGGGCGCGCACATCGTCTACACCCACGTCGAGGACTTTCCCCTGCACTGGGCGGCGGAGTGGGGCGTGCCCGTGGCGCTCGCCGCGCTCGTGCTGTTCGCGTGGTTCCTGCGGCCGAGCGCGCTCGGCGCGAAGCGGAGCACGATCGCGATGGCGGCGACCATCGGCGTCTTCGTGCTCGCCGCCCAGAACCTGCTCGATCTCGGCTTCGAGATCCCCGCGCTGCCGCTCGCCCTCGCCGTGTGCGCGGGATCGCTGCTCGGCGATCGACGGACCGGCGCGCGCACGTCTTCGCCGCCGAAGCGCCGCTCGGTCGTGGTGCCGCTCGCCGTCGCGGGCGCCGTGCTCGCCGCGCTCGTGCTCGCCACCGGCATCCACGACGTCGCCGAAGACCGCGATCGAATGCTCGCCGACTACGACGAGGCGCCGCGCACAGCCGCGGGAGGCGAGGCCGTGTTCGCCGAGCTCGGCCAGATGATCGAGCGGCACCCCGCGGACTCGTACTTCCCCCTCATCGGTGCGGCGGAGGCGTGGCGGCTGCGCTCCCCGCGCGCGATGGCGTGGCTCGAGCGCACCCTCGAGCGGGCACCGATCAACGGCCGCGCGCACCTCTTGCTCGCGCAGCTCCTCGTCGCGAAGGGCGCGCGGGAGCAGGCGCTGCTCGAGCTTCGGTACGCGGGGACGTACAGCCCCGAGATGATGAAGGCCGCGGCGGTGATGGCGCGCGCCCTGGCGCGCACGCCCGAGGAGGCCCTCGTCGCCGTGCCGAGCGGCAAGGAGGGCGCGCCGATGCTCGAGATGCTCGCTGTGCAGTATGGTCAGCCCGGGGAGCTCGACATCCGAGAGCGGCTCGACGCGGAGGCGCTCGCGCGTGTCCCGACCGCCCAAGCGCCGCGCGTGCGCCTCGCCGAGCGACGGCTCGTCGCCCTCGCCGCGGACCCGATCGCCTCGCCGTGCGAGAGCGCCGAGCCGTGTCGCGCGTTCCTTCGCGATCAGGCGCGCGCCCTCGACGAGCTCGCGCCCGAGGGCTCGCTCGGCGACCAGCTGCGCGCGCGCGAGCTCATGACGCGCGGCAAGGCGGCCGAGGCCGACGCGCTGCTCGTGACCGCGTGCCAAAAGCCCGCGGGTCGCCTCGGGTGCCTGAGCACGCGCGCCGAGCTCCTCGCGACCGGCAAGGGCTCCCCGGCGCTCGTCGCCGCGGCGCACGCGTACGTGGCGGAGGCTTGCGACGACCCCTCGAAGTGCGCCGCCGCGCACGCCTGGGCAGGCGCGCTCGAGGAGCGCATCGGCGACCTCGAGGGCGCCGCCGCAGCTTACGTCGAGGCCGCGAAGCTCGAGCCGAGCGAGGATCGATGGCTGCGCGCCGCGAACGCGGCGAGCCGCGCCGGCATGCACGCGCGCGCGATCCAGGCGCTCGAGATGGTCGCGCGACGGCGCGGCAAGGACGCGGACA
>DASYCF010000278.1:0-2994 GCA_036500365.1 Byssovorax sp. | reverse complement strand
GTGTGCGACTGCGGCTGCCTCGCGCAGGAGATCCTCCTCTCGATCGACGGCGCCGACGCGCCGGCGCTCACGAACGGCGCCGCCGGCACGAAGGAGCAGCTCGCGCTCGCGTTCACGTCGGGCAACGGCGACCTCGATCAGGCGCTCCGCGCGGTCTACGTCGACACCGATCCGGCCGCGCGCGGCGGCGCCGACCTGAACGAGCGCTTCCTCAAGTCGGATCTCTACCCGTTCACGGGCGAGCCGACCGCGCTCGACGCGCAGCTGCTCCTGCCGGTGTTCTGCGCGTCGACGACGGAGCGCTCGGCGAACGGCTTCGTGCAGCACCAGCAGCAGCCCGCGATCGCCGCCGTCGGCACCGAGACGGTCGTCGCGTACGCGAGCGACGAGCTCCAGGGCGGCAACTTCGACGTCTTCGTCATCCCGCAGACGGGCGACGGCTGCGACGACACGCACGTGTGCAGCACGAGCGCGGACTGCATCGCGCCCGCCACGTGCGACACGTCGAGCGGCTTCTGTTCACCTCGCGAGCAGATCAGCGTGACGGGCGTCGTGCCCGGCGCGAGCGATCCCGCCGTCGCGTCGGGGCCGAGCGATCTCGCGCTCGTGACGTGGACGAGCGGCACCGAGGTGCTCGCGCGCCTGCGCCAGACGGGCGGCACCCTCACGCCGGCGACGGGGCCGATCTCCATCGCGTCGAGCGCGTCGGCCGCGCGCGTCGCCGGCGACGCCGACGGCTTCCTCGTCGTCTACCAGGGCGTCGGCCAGGGCGACGCGGACGGCATCTTCATGAAGACGGTCGACCCGACGGGCCTCGTCGGCCCCGAGGTGCGCGTCAACGCGGTCACGAGCGGCCTGCAAGATCAGCCCGCCATCGCGATGCTCGGCGACGGACGCAGCGCGGTCGTGTGGCGGAGCGGCGGCTCGATCTTCTTCCAGCGCTACGACAAGAGCGGCGTCCCCGTCGCCGACGACCAGAAGGCGCCGCTCGACACGACGACGACCGGCACGCGCGCGCACCCGGTCATCGCCGCGTCGACCTCGGGCGCGTTCTTCGCCGCCGCTTGGGAGACGACCGACGACGCGGGCATCTCGGCCCGCTTCATCGGCGCCACGAGCGGCTTCGGCTACAACAGCGTCTCCGGCCAGAACGACGAGTTCGTCGCCACGCACCCGGCCATCGCCGGCCAGCGCCACGGCCCCGCGATCACCGTCGGCGGCGCCGGCTTCGTCGCCATCGGCTGGTCCGACGACAGCCCCGGCCACCCCGGCGTCTACGTCCGCCGCTTCCCCCTCCCGCAGGGGATTTAGCCGAACGATCGGGGCTACGTCCCCAAACCCCGGCCGGGGTCTCACCTTTCGCCGCGCCGTCGGAGCCGACGTGGGTTCAGCGTCGCGGCGACGCGCGCACGCGATCAGAACGCGTCGAGGATCTCCTCGCCGTGGGCGCGGAGGACGGGGCGGAAGTCGCCGTCTGCCCGTGGCTGCAGGTCGCCGCGGGCGTGGCAGCAACGGGCGGTGTAGCCGAGCGAATAGACGAGCGACGCGGCGACCACGCGGCGCTCCGTGGGGGTGAAGGCGGCGCCGCGGGCGCGCTCGTAATCGGCGACGAAGCCGCGCATCTCGTCGAGCGCGGGCACCGGGACCACGTCGCGGCGAGTCCAGTCGGCGGTGAAGCCGTGAGCGACGGCGCCGACGAGCACCGTCTCGAGCTCGGCGTGGACGCTGTCCCAGTCGTAGCTCGCGACCACGCGGTCGCCGGAGAAGCGGAGGTGCTCGACCCGCCAGTCGAAGTGGCCGACGACGCGTGGTCCGGTCGCTTGGGCGGCGCGGCTGCGAGCGCGTCGGGCGAGGTCGTCGATCCACGCGGCCCCCGCCGCGGTCGCGTCGAAATCGAAGAGCGGGCTGTGAGGGCGCGGCCAGAGGCGCTCGGCCGGGATCGCGGTGAACCAGGCGGGTCGCAAGGCGGGAATGGCGGCGAAGCCCCGGGCGAGGCCGACGAGCTCGGCGAGCGACGCAGCGACCGCGGCGCGGACGGTGGGATCGTGCGCGTCCCCCGGCTCGCCCGCCTCGAGCAGGCGTTCGAACGTCGCCACGGCTGTGCCGACGCGGAGCGGCGGCGCAAGTGGGAGCGGACACGGGAAGCCGGCGCCGGCGAGGTGAGCCCGGACGGCGCTGGACGCTTCGTGGAACGCCATCGGCCGGTCGCCGCGGTTCACCTTCACGACCGCCGTCGTCCTGTCCTCGAGCTCCAGACCGGCGACGCAGCCGACGCTGACGCGGTAGAAGCGCGCGCCCACGACGCGGACCCCGAGCGCCGTCCGGCATGCGTCGTCCAGCACCCGCGCGATCGCCTCGGCGTCCGTCGTACCGAAGACCTCGCGGCACACGACCGGGTCGTCCCAGGTCGCGTGCTCTTCGGCGATGCGCGCGACGAGCGATTCGAGCCGCGCGTTCACCCGATGACAGTACGCGGGCGCCGCGCCGCCAGCACCCCCCAAGCGAGACTCGAGCGGCGACGAGCGTGCCGGCCAGCGAGCACGCGCGCGTGTTGCCGCTCAGATCAGCGCGGCGTCTCAGGAGCACGCCAACGCCGAAGCGATCCCGGCGGGGGACGGGGCCCCATCGTCTACGCCGCAGCGTGGCAGATCAGCGCGACCTCCGAGCCGCCCACACGTTCAAGCGATCCCGGCGGGGGTTTGGGGGCGGAGCACCGATGCGGACGCGTCGATCGCGCCAGATACGGCGTCAAAGGGGCAAGTCGACCCCCCCGACGTCGACGAAACGCGCGCGCAAGCCTTCGATCCCACGTCGCAGGACGAATCGCGGACGCATGACGATCCGGTCGTCGCGGCGCTGGTCCGCGCGCTCGACGTAGCGACCGCTGCGCTCGACCTCGGCGCCATCGCGGCGGTGGTCGCGGAGCTCCGCGCGCACCGCGAGGCGACCACCGCCAACATCATCTCGATCGACCGCGCCCGCTCGCGCTCGTGA
>DASYCF010000277.1:0-5136 GCA_036500365.1 Byssovorax sp. | reverse complement strand
CGCGATCGCGCGCGAGCCTGCGCCAGGTGATCGTCGCGAGCGCGAAGGCCGCCGCGACGACGACGAAGAGGAGCGTCGCCGCCACGCCGCGCTTGCGGCTGGCAGCGCGCGTCGTCCGCTCGATCCCCGCGCGCTTCACGGCGCTCCGCACGGCGTCGCTCGCCTCGGTCGGCGCGACGCCGAGGAGTGCGCGCAGGTTCACGGCGCCGGCGTCGTCGGGGAGCAGCGCGACGAGCGCTTCGCAGGCTCGCCGCCCGTCGCCGAAGCGCGCGTCGGGATCGCGGACGACCGCGCGCGCGAACCACGCGTCGAAGCCGGGCGGCAGCGCGCCCTGGAGCTCGGCGGCGCGCTCGTTCGCAGGCGCGATGGGATCGACGAGGATCTCACGCATCAGCACGGGCACCGAGCTGGCCTCGCGGGCGCTCCGCCAATAGGGCTGGCCGACGAGGGCCCAGAACGCGAGCAGCCCGACCGACCAGACGTCCGCCGGCGGTCCGACCGAGCCGCGCTCCGTCTGCTCGGGCGCCATCCACGCGACGGTCCCCATCGGCCCCGTGCGGCTCGACTCGCCCTCGAGCACGAACTTCGCGAGGCCGAAGTCGAGCACCTTGAGCGAGCACCGCTCGCTCGCGCGGCGGCGCACGCCGACGTGCAGGTTCTCGGGCTTGAGGTCGCGGTGGACGACGCCCGCGTCGTGCGCGGCGCCGAGCGCGTGGCCGAGCTGAGCGAAGAGCTCGCGCGCCTCGGCCGGCGGGAGCGGCCCGGCGCGCGCGACACGCGCCGCGAGTGACTCCCCCTCGAGCAGCTCCATCGCGAGCCACGGCGCGCCGCTCTCGTCGTCGACGCCGGCGGCGATCACCTGCACGAGGTGGTCGCTCGCGACGCGCGCGGCGACCTTGGCCTCCCGCTCGAAGCGGTCGCGCGCCCCCGGCTCGTCGGCGAGGTGCGGCAGCAGCAGCTTCAGCGCGCGTAGGGCGCCAGTGCTCGCCTGCTCGACGACGTACACCTCGCCCATGCCGCCCCGGCCGAGCGGCTGCACGACGCGGAACTGCCCCGCGAAGATCGAGCCGGGGGAGAGGCGCGCCACGCCGCAAGGTAGCGCGGAGCCGGCGGCCGTTACCATCAGCCGCGCGGCGGGGCCGTCACCACGAGCGCGCGAACGGGCATGAGCCAAAGCCGCCCGCTGGCCGGCCCGCCCTCGAGCCGGAGCCGAGCCGGCGTTGGGCTCGGGCTCGGGTGCGGGCTCGGGCTCCGATGGCGTCACGTCGTGCCACCGATGCGCGAGTGACGCGTCAAGCGTGCACCGCGAGTTTACATGGAGCGCGCAATGTTGCCGTCGTGGTGACCTTCGCCGTTCGCGCCAGCCGTCCGCATCGGCCGTGCGAGCCGTTGTCGTGGATCCGCCTGTGGCTGATGCCGGGCGTTCGCCCGGCCCGTTGTCGCCGACTGAGACGTGATGGCCGCACGGGCTGGCTGCGAAGTGGGAGGCGAAGAGTGGATGGGATAAGACCGCGAGTGACCAGGTTCGGGTTCGACTGTGGCGGCTACGACGTCGCGACGGGAGCGGTGGAGTCGCAGGGCGAGGCGCGCGCGTATTCGGCGCTCGGCCCGCGCGTCGACGGCGCGCAGAAGCCGGACCTGCTCGCGCCCGACAAACCCTGGCTCGCGGCGCCGTACCTCGCAGACAGCCAATCTCCGTACGGCGGCTATCACGTGTTCGGCGGCACGAGCGGGGCGGCGCCCCACGTCGCCGGCGTCCTCGCGCTGCTGGCCCAGGCTGGCCTCCGGGGCGACGCGGCGAAGGCGGCGCTCACGTCGAACGCGGCGCACGACGCGATGACCGGCGCCGTGTGGAACGCGCGCTACGGGTTCGGCCGCGTCGACGCCGCGGCCGCGCTCGGCGCCGGGCCGACGGGCTCGCCGCCGACGCTGCGCGTCGCCGCGTCGCGGAGGCCGTCGTGATGGTCGACTGCTTCGAGCGCGCGCCCGGCGGGAGCGGCGGCGGCGGGCCGGCGATCGACGCACGGACGAGCAGCGCGCGCGACGCGGGCGGGTGCGCCTGCTCGACGCCGCCGCGCGACGCGAGCGCTCCCGGGTGCTGCCGCTCTCGCTCGCCGCGCTGGCCCTCCTCGCGCGGGGTCGCCGGCGGCTTGGCGCTCCGCGCCGTCCGGCGTAGGCTCGCCGCGCATGCAGCCCGAATTCGGCGGAGATCGCGCGTGATCGCGTTCGAGATCCGCGCGGCCGTCACGGGTGACGAAGAGCAGCTCCTCCGCGTCGCGCGCCACCTGAACTCGGTCAACCTGCCGCACGACCGTGACTCGATCGTCGAGATCGTCGAGGCGAGCCACAAGAGCTTCAGCGGTCAGATCGCCGACCACCGCCTCCGCCAGTTCGTGTTCGTGCTCGTCGACAAGAAGCAGGACGCCATCGTCGGCACGAGCGCGATCTTCGCCCAGCTCGGCCGGCGCGGCGTGCCGTACATCTATTTCGACGTCACGGCCGAAGAGAAATACAGCTCGACGATCGACAGGCACTTTCATCATACGGTGCTGCGGATCGGCTACTCGTACAACGGACCGACGGAGATCGGCGGGCTCGTGCTCATGCCCGAGTACCGCCTCGCGACGGAGCGGCTCGGGACGATGATCTCGTACGTGCGGTTCCTCTACCTCGCGACGCACGCGAACCTCTTTCAAGAGGAGGTCCTCGCCGAGCTCCTGCCGCCGCTCGAGTCCGACGGGACGAGCCACCTCTGGGAGGCGCTCGGGCGTCGCTTCACGGGCATGAGCTACAGCGACGCGGACCTCCTTTCGAAGAAGAACAAGGAGTTCATCAAGGGCCTCTTCCCCGAAGGGAACGTGTACGCGAGCCTGCTCTCGCCGGAGGCGCAGGCCGTCATCGGCAAGACGGGGGCGCAGACGCGCGGGGTCGAGAAGCTCCTCCGGCGCATCGGCTTCCGCTACGCCGAGCGCGTCGACCCGTTCGACGGCGGGCCGCACTTCACCGCGCGCATGGACGAGATCACGCTCGTCGAGGACACGCGGAGGTCGCGCGCCGATCGCCCGTTCTCGCCGAGCCCGATTGACAAGAAGGCGCTCCTCGCCGTCGAGTTCCCCGGCCCGCCGTTCTTCCGCGCGGTGATGGCGCACGTGCGCGACGAGGGCGCGCGGGGCTTCGCCGTCGAGGCCGACGCGTGGGAGGCGCTCGAGCTCCACCACTCTTCGCCGATTGCCGTGCTCCCGCTCGAATGACCCGCGGCGCGTTCTCGCTTGCCGAGCGTTCGTTCTGTTGGTACAGAACTTACGTAACGGAGCGCGCACATGGCATCGGCCTTCGACATCGGGCACCACGTCCACCTGAAGCTCGTCGCCGAGGGCGAAGACGCGCCCGCGCCTTCGATGCTCTCGGAGCGGCAGCGGCGCGCCGTCGCCGCCATCGCGGAGGCGGCGATGCCCGCCGGCCAGATCTTCGACGCCGGCGGCGCGCAGACGGTGCCGGGGCTCGAGCGCTGGATCGCGACGCTGCCGAAGCACGCGGCGACCACGTACCGCGCGGCGATCTCGGCGTTCGACGCGGCCACGTACGCGACGCACGCGCGGCCCTTCTCGGCGCTCTCGCTCGAGCAGCGCGCGGCCGTCCTCGTGCGGTGGGAGCAGAGCCGGTCGCACGCGCGCCGCTCGCTCCTCCGCGCCGTGCTCACGCCCATCAAGTTCGTGCACTACGACCGCCCGCAGATGGCCGCGCACGTCGGCTGCCGCTTCGAGGCGCCCGCCGTGAAGGACGAGCCCGCGCGCTGGGCCGCCCGCGTGACCGACGGGCGCACCGTCACGGAGGACCTCGAGCTCGAGTGCGAGGTGGTCGTCGTCGGCACCGGCGCGGGCGGCGCCGCCGTCGCGTACGAGCTCGCGCGCCGCGGCCGCGCGGTGCTGCTGCTCGAGGAGGGTGACTATCACCGACGCTCGAGCCTGCGCGCGCGCCCGGCCGCCTCGTATCCCAAGCTCTACCGCGACTCCGGCATGATGGTCGCGCTCGGCAACGTCGGCATCCCCCTGTGGGCCGGGCGCGCCGTCGGCGGCACCACGCTCATCAACTCGGGCACGTGCTATCGAACGCCGGAGCGCACGTTCACGTATTGGCGCTCGCGCTATGGGCTCGGGCAGGACTTCTCGAGCGCCGGACTCGCGCCCTACTACGAGCGCGTCGAGGCGATGCTCGGCGTCGCGCCCGCCAACCCGCTGCACCTCGGCGCCGTCGCGGGCATCGTCGCGCGCGGCGCCGATCACCTCGGCTTCTCGCACGGGCCGCTCCGGCGCAACGCGCCCGACTGCGACGGTCAGGGCGTCTGCTGCTTCGGCTGCCCCACCGGCGCCAAGCGCTCGACCGACGTGAGCTACATCCCCGAGGCGCTGATGCGCGGCGCCGAGCTCGTCACGGCCGCGCGCGTGGACTCGATCGACGTCGTCGCCGGCCGCGCGCGCGGCGTCACCGCCACCCTCCGCGGCGACGGCGTGAGGCGCCCGAAGCTCCACGTCACGGCCGACGCCGTGGTCGTCGCCGCCGGCTCGCTGCTCACGCCGCTGCTCCTCGACGACACGCTGAAGAGCCCGATGCTCGGGAAGAACCTCTCGATCCACCCCGCGTCGAAGGTCGTCGCCTTGTTCGACGAGATCGTCCAACAGAACATCGGTATCCCGCAGGGCTACTCGATTGACCACTTCGCCGAGAGCGGCCTCATGTTCGAAGGCACGTCGCTCCCGTACGACGTCGCCGCGCTGGGGTTCCCGTGGACCGGCCAGCGCTTCACCGACATCATGGAGCGCTATCCCCACCTCGCGACGTTCGGCATCATGATCCAGGACACGAGCCGCGGTCAGGTGCGCCGCGGCCCCGGCGGCTCGCCCCTCGTGCTCTACAACATGAACGAGAAGGACCTCGCCCACATGCAGCGCGGCATCGAGATCCTGTGCGAGGTCTTCCTCGCCGCGGGGTCCCGCCGCGTCCTGCCGCTGGTCGCCGGGCAAGACGAGGTGACCTCGAAGGCCGACGTCGAGCGTCTCCGCGCGCGGAAGCTCCGCGCGGGCGACTTCGAGGTCGCCGCGTTCCACCCGCTCGGCACGTGCCGAATCGGCACCGACC
>DASYCF010000276.1:0-3272 GCA_036500365.1 Byssovorax sp. | reverse complement strand
CGCGCGCGGGAGGTCGCCGCGCGACGCCGCGGTGCGCGCCTCGTCGCGGAGCTCGTGCAGCGGTCGGCTGCTCACGCGCGGAGCTCCTCTACGTTCGAGCGCGGCGTGCGGATCGAGCGTGCGCCGCGCGGCGTGTCCGAGGCAGTCACGAGCGCGGAATGTAGCGTAGCGGGCGCCGCGCGCGCCCCGGAGATGCGCGCCTGACGACGTTTTCGGCGCGCCCCGAGGCAGGTTCGGTGCTTGAATGATCAGCGAGGCAACGCGATGACTTCTTCAGGCTTCGACCGGTCGGGTCTCGGGGCGCTCGCGCTCGCGGCGTTCGCGGCTGCCGCGTGCAGCGGCCCGGCCGCGCCCGACGCGCGAGGGGACTCCGGCGCGGGCGCGGCCTCGTCCGTCGGCGCGAGCGTCACGTCGTCGAACGCGTCGATCTCGTCGTCCGGGCCGGTCGCGGTCGCCGTGTCCGTCGGCTCGTCGGGCTCCGGCGGTGGCACCGCGTGCGACCCTCAGCCCGCGCTCGACTCGTTCTGGGCGCAGACGGCGACGACCACCGGCGTGCCGATGCCCGCGACGATGTGCAAGTACCGCGGCGACGTCGTGCTCGTCGCCAACGTCGCAGAGCTATGAGCCCACACGCCTCAAACGGCGGCCCTCCAGGTCTTGGAGGAAACCTTCTCGGCGCAGAGCTTCACGGTCCTCGGCTTTTACAGCGACGACTTCGGCGATCAAGGCGGTGACTCCGGCGCCTGCACGGAGACGTACCACGTCACCTACGATCAGTTCGGCATCGCGCCGGTGACGCCGCCGAGCGCCGAGCCCGTGTTCGCGTGGATCGAGGCGCAGGCCGCCGCGCCGCCCGGCACGACGAACGTGCCCAATTGGAACTTCAACAAGTACCTCATCGCGCGCGACGGCACGCTCGTCGGTCACTGGGACGACAACCTCTGGCCCGGTGACGATCCGAACGATCCGAACGACTCGTTCGACACGAACCCGATCGTGATCGCCATTCGCGCGGAGCTCGCGAAGGCCATCCCGCCTCCCTGAGCGGCGGCGCGGCTACGCGCCGGTCTTCGACGGCGACGGGCCGGACCTGCGGGACGGGGGCGGGCCGCTCGCGGGGCCGCGCGAGGCCGGACCCGTGCTCGAGGGGCCGCCGCGCGCGCTCACCGCCGGCGCGTCGTCGGCCGCGATGCCTTGCCGCACGCCCTGTCCCTGGTCGAGGATCGACTTCGCCGCGTTCGCTCGCGCCGCGCCGTGCGCGAGCGTCGCGTGGTCGACGACCCAGTGCGCGTTCAAGAGGTCGAGGTAGTCGAGGTCGAGCTTGCCGCCCGAGGGCAGGATGAACACGGCGGCGATGTGGGCGAACGCGCGCACGGCCTGCACCATCTCGCGCGGGATGTAGAGCGCCGCGTGCGTGAAGAGGTGCACGACGGGCGAGCGTGGATCGCGCGCGCGCTGCATCTCGAGCTCGGTCGACAGCTCCGCGAAGACGCGCGCCGGGTTCCTGCCGCGCTCTCCCTTGAAGGCGAGCAGGTGCGCGGTCGGCAGCTGGCCGCTCCGCGCGCGGTGGAGCTCGTAGAGGCGAGAGTCGAAGAAGCGAAACGCGACGTCCTCGCCCTCGAGCAAGAGCTTCTTGCCGGTGGCGATCGCCATGCCGCGCGCGAACGTCTGCCGATCTCCGCGCATCGACGCCGACGCGTCGACCAGCAGATAGTGAATGCGCTTCTGCTCGTCGCGGCTCTGCTCGCGCGCGTAATAGAGGATCTCGTTGTCGGCGAGGCGGCGCGCGAGCTCGAGGTCGTCCCACGCGAGCTCCGTCAGCACCATGCTGTCGAGCGAGCCGCGCGTGCCGAGGCCCGAATAGCCGAAGCTCGCGCTCGTGCCGGCGGCGGGCCGCGTCTTCGTCTCGAGCACGCTCGGGAGGATCTCGAGCGAGAAGTTCACGATGTCGTTGGCCTCGGGCGACTCGAGCGCGGCGAGCAGATCGACCTGCGCGAGGGCGCCGGCGCTCGCCTCGGAGCCGAGCATGCCGAAGAGGCGGAGCGTGTCGAGGTCGAGCGCGTCGCCCATCGTCAAGACGAAGAGGCGCCCCGCCTCGAGCGCTGCGAGGGCGCTCGCCTCGAAATCACGCCGGCAGACGCCGAAGAGCTGCGGCAGCTGGTGGTCGAGGTTGTCGAAGAGCGACGCGTCGATCGGCAGCGCGGCGCGGTACGCCGGCCCGCCCACGGTGCGCGCGGCGACGCTGCCGAGCAGGCGCGAGAGCACGACGACGAGGAGATCGTCGCTCATCTTGAGCTGCGCCGCGCGGCGCGCGGCCTCGCTCTCGCCGAGCTCGAGCAGCACCTTGCGGTAGACCTCGACGAGGCGCGGCGCGTCGCGCATGCGGCCGACGAGCTTGTCGGGCGCGGCGCGCGGGCCGATCTCGAGCTGCTCGCGCGGCGCCGCGAACAGGAGGCCGACGTCGTGCGTGAGCGCGAACGGGATCGCGACGCCGAGTCGCACGAGGCCCTCGTGCCAGCGCACGGCCCGCAGCGCGAGCGACGACGCGAGCGGCCGCACCTGCGAGAGCGCGAGCGAGCCGAGCGGCCCGGTCACGGTCGTGTCGGAGAGGAGCGCGTCGGGGACGGGCACGGCGCGCGACCGTAGCGCAGGCGCCCGCGCGCGTGCACACCTCGCGCCAAGCCCGCCGCGCCGCGCGGTTCGACAACCGACCACGCGCCGCTATCGTGCGGGCGACGCGCATCGCGCGGACCGGAGGTGGATCATGAGCACGCACGCACGCTTCAGCTTCTCGGTCTCCCGGCCCTCCCGCGGCTGATCGCGCAGCGCCTCGCCTCTCGCGGCGTCGCCTGCTCGTCCCGACACGACGCCTCGCGCGTCGTCGTCGGCTGACGGGCGCGGCGTCACGAGCGTCGCGGAGCTGCACCGCGGGCGGGCGACGGCGTGAGCTGTGTCGTCGCGCGCGACGTGGTCGCCGCATCCGTGGAGTCTCCCGTGAAGCGTGATGGAGAGGGCGCCGGTCACCGGCACGCCCGATTGCAGGGTGCCGTCTTCTAGTGTGTTTAGGGGCCGTCCCACGCGGCGCGCTCGCGCTCGTCCCAGGATCGATGGGCACGGCGAGCTACGTCGTCGAGGGCCTCGGCAGCGCGCTCTCGTTCGGCTCCTGCTCGCACGGCGTGGGCAGCGTCCTGCGCCGGTCCGAGGCGCGCCGCACGATCGGGCCGTCGGCGCTCGCGCGCGCGATGCGGGGGGTCGCCTATCCAACGCACCTC
>DASYCF010000275.1:0-4813 GCA_036500365.1 Byssovorax sp. | reverse complement strand
CTCGTCGCGGCGGGGGCGAACCTCGAGAGGCAAGCGAAGCCCGGCGACGCGCCCCCGCCGCCGACGCCGCCGCCCGGCATGACCTTCAAGCCGCCGGAGGCTGGCGGCCCGACGCCGCTGTGGATCGCCGCCACGCAGAAGGATCTCGAGATGGCGCGGCTGCTCCTCGACGGCGGCGCCTCGGTCGACGCTTCGTGCGAGCCGTATCCTCCGCTCGACGCCGCGCTCCTCGCGGGCTCCGGCGCGATCGTCGACCTGCTCCTCGAGCGCGCCAAGCGGCGCGTGAACCCGCTCCGCCTCAAGGTCCTGACGCTCCATTTCGCGTCGGCCGAGATGTTCGAGATCTGCCTCGACCGCGGCTGGATGGATCAGCTCGCGCCGGCCGTCGTGCAAGACCTCGAGGCCAAGTTCGCCGCTCAGGGTCGCCCCGACGTCATCGCCCGCTACAAGGCGCGGTTCGGCTAGCGCCACGCGCACGAGCTCGGGCCGAACCAGCGCCGGGCGCGCGCTCGCTCTACTTCGGGTGGCCCAGGAGCTCGACCGCGGTCGCGCGGACGCGCGGCTCGGCGTCGGTCGCGGCGAGGTCTTGCAGGACGCTCGCGGCCGCCGCGCGGTCGACGCGGACGAGCGCGCGCGCCGCCGCCTCGCGCACGAGCGCGTACGAGTCCGACTTCGCCGCGCGCGCGAGCGTCTCGGTCGCGCGGCCGCCGGCGCCGAGCCTGCCCATCGCCTCGGCGGCGCGCACGCGCAGCGGCCAGCTCTTCGACGACGCGACGAGCCGCGCGACCGCGTCGAGCGTCGTGGGGCTCTTCACCGGGCCGACGGCGGCGAGCGCGGCGCGGCGCACGGCGTCGTCCGGATCCGCGAGCGCGTCGACCACGGCGGCCTGCGCGGCGGCGTCGGAGCGGCGCGCGCAGAGCTCGATCGCGCGCGTGCGCACGTCGACGTCGGGGTGGCGCTCGAGCGCGATCATGCCCGGCGTGACGGCCGCGGCGATCGCCTCGAGCACCTCGTCCACCTTGCGCTGCGTGCCGGGCTCGAGCTCGGCGCCCGCGTCGGTGAACGGCGAGAGGCCGAGGCGCTCGGCGCCGCCCGACAGCAGCGCGTCGGCGACGACGCGGCCGCGCTCCGGCGACGTCGCGACGGCCGCGGCCGCGGCGCGCGCGAGCGACGGTCCGAGCGCGACCAGCGCGGCGGCGCGCGCCTCGGCCGACGCAGGATCCGGCGCGAGCGCGGCGACGACCTCGCGCGCGGCGATGGGCCCGTCGGGGACCGGGAGCGCCTCGTGCGAGCGCTTGTAGGTCTTCGTCACGAGGGAGCTCGCCGCGAGGGCCGCGCTCGCGCGCACGCCCTCGTCGGTCGAGAACGTCGCCGATGCGATCGCGTCGGCGACGCCGTGGCCGAGCGGATCGGCGCCGCCCGACTCCGCGAGCCGCGCGAGGGCGAGCAAGGACGCGCGGCGCAGCAGGGGGTCGGGCGCGTCGGTCAGCGCGAGGATGGCGTCGCCCTCGCTGGTCGCGCCGAGCTCCGCGAGCGCGTACGCGCCAGCCGCGCGCGCGAGCGGCCCCGACTCCGGGGCGCGCGTGAGCGCCGCGAGCGCCGCGATCTGCGCGCGATCGCGCTGCACCCCGAGGCCGATCGCCGCGAGCGCGCGGACGTCGGGCGCCGGCGACGCGAGCAGCTTCACGAGCAGCGGCTCCGCCTTGCGATCGCCCATGCGCGCGACGGCCCACGCGGCGGCGACGGCGAGCGCGTCGCTCGGCTGCACCTCGGCCGCGTCCTTCGGCACGAGGAGCTGCTCGTACTTCGGCAGCAGCGCCGGATCCTTCAGCGCGCCGCACGCGACCATCGCACGCACGCGCAGCGACTTGTCTGCGTGGCCGGTCGCGAAGTTGTAGAGCGCGGGGCCCGCGCCCTTGTTGTCGACGTACGCGAGCACCTCGATCGCGATCTTCTGCTGGCTCTCCTTCTCGTCGGCGAGCGCGTCGAGGAGCGGCTTCACGGCGCGGGCGCCGATCTTCGCGAGCTGCTTGCGTGCGGCGTCGGCGCCGGCCGCGTCGCCCTCGGCGCGGACCTTCTGCACGAGTGGAAAAGTCATCGCGCCGTAGAGCTCGACGAGCAGGCGCCGGTACACCGTCTTCTGCGGGTTGCCGACGGCGACGGGCAGGAGCTCGCGCTCGAGCTCCTCGAGCGTGCTCTTGCCGAGGTTGATCTGCATCGACATGCGCGCGGCGCGCGCGACGAGCTCCTCGTCGTTCGACGCGCGGACGACGCGGCGGAAGAGGCGATCGGCCTCGTCGACCTGACCGGTCGAGAGCAGGAGCTCGCCGAGATCGAAGTACACGGGGAAGAGCCGATCGTTCTTCGCGATCGCCTGGCGGTACTCGGCGATCGCGTGCGTCGTGTCCTGCCGGCGCCGGTACATGTCGCCGAGCTTCATGTGCCCGTTCGCGTCGTCGGGCGACAGATCGACGGCGCGCGCCGCGTATTTGATCGCGTCGTCGTCGTGGTAGAGCTGCGCCGCGTCCTCGGCCATGCGCTGGTAGAACTCGCGCGCCCGCTTCGGGTCGACGTCGACGAGCTTCTCGAGCACGGCGATCGCGCCCTTCGTGTTCTGCTCCTGGACGAGCACGCGCTCGAGCGCGAGCAGGCTCTCCTCGTCGCCGGGTGCGAGCGTCGTCACGCGGCGGAGCGTCGCCTCGGCGTCGGCGAGGCGGTGGAGCTTGCGCTGCACCTCGGCGAGCAGCCGGCCCGCCTCGAGGTCGGGCGGCTTCGCGGCGAACTTGTTGCCGAGCGGCGCCACCTGCCCGCCGAGCTCGCGCGTGAGGCCCCACAGGCTGACGATGTGCGTGCGCGCCTCCCGCGCGAGGTTCTTGTCGCCCTTCGAATCGAAGAGCAGCTGCTCCCAGATCTGGCGCGCCTCGACGTAGCGGCTCGACGGGTTCACGAGCGACGTCGCCGTACGCTCGAGCGCGGTCGCGAGCGCCTTCTTGTAGCGCGGGTTGGCGGGCTCGGCGGCGACGGCCTCGCGCATCGACGCGAGCGCCTCGGTCGCCATGTCGTGGTCGAGGTACACCTCGCCGAGCGTCGCCGCGGCGCGCGCGCGGCTCGGCACCATCGACTTGATGCGCGCCCACGTCTCGAGCGCCTTCTTCTTGTCGCCGGCCTGGAAGTAGCGATCGCCGAGGTCGATGACGTGGCTCGGGTCGCCGCCGCCGGTCTGCGCGAGCTTCTGGAGCACGCGCATCGCGCGGTCCTTCTCCTCGACGCGCTCGTAGAAGTCGGCCACCGCGGCGAGGACGTCGGCGTCGCGCGCGCGCGACTCGAGCTCGGTCAAGAGCTTGAGCGCCTTCGGCCGATCGCCGCGCTGGATCAGCGTCTCGCAGAGCTCGAACACGAAGTCGGGGTTGTTCGGCGACGCATGGATCAGCGCCTCGTACTCGCGGATGGCGCCGTCGAGATCGCCAGCCGTCTGCAGCAAGTGCACGAGGCGGAGGCGCGTGTCGATGTGCTTGCCGTCGATGGCGAGCGCCTTCTTGTACGTGGCGAGCGCCTTGTCGACGTCGCCGACCTCCTCGTAGAGCGAGCCCATCATCGCGAGCCGCTGGAAGTCCGCGCCGTGCTCCTGCTCGAGGAGCGCGATGAGCTCGGGCAGCTTGCCCTCGGCGCGGAACGCGTCGGTCATGATGAGGAGGATCTCGGAGCGGACGCCCGCGGCGCCGCCAGCGACGGCGAGCGCGCGCTTGAGCGTCGTCATCGCTTCGGCCGTCTTCTTCTGCTTCGCGAGCGCCTGGCCGAGGTCGCGGAGCGCGGGCGCGAGCGCGCGGTTGTCGCCGGCGGCCGCCTTCACGACGTCGCGGAACTCGGCCTCGGCGCGCTCGAACTGCCCCCGCGCGAGGAGCTCGCGCCCGAGCTCGGCGCGCACGAAGAGCGAGCCCTGCGCCTTTTGGACGAGCGCCTCGTGGTATTTCTTGGCGCCGGCGAAGTCCTTCAAATCGAGCGCGAGGCCGAGGAGGGTGCGCGTCGTCTGCTCGACGTCGGCGGACACCTTGAGCAGCGGGAGCGCCTTCTCGAGCGTCGCGCGCGCGGCCGCCTTGTCGCTCTTGTCGGCCTGGAGCTGGGCGAGCGCGAGGAAGGCGGACGGCTCGCTCGGCTTGTCGGCGATCGCCTTCTCGTACGCTGCGATCGCCTCGTCGGGGCGCCCGTCCTGCCGATAGATGCCGGCGAGCGCGACGCGCGCGGCCCAGCCGTCGGCGCCGCCGGCGGCGACGCGCTTCTCGAAATCGTCGACCAGCTTCTTCAGGTTGCCGTCGCGCTCGCGGTAGAGCTGCGCGAGCCTCTGCACCGGGAACGGCGCCGCCGGCTGGCTCATGACGATCGCCGTGTAGCGGGCGATCAGCGCGTCGCTCGACGGGCCCTTGGTCGAGCCTTCGTCGTCCTTCGGCGGCGCGTCCTTCGGCGGCTTCTTGTGCCCCGCGCTCCCACCCTTGCCGCCCGGGTTCGGGCCGGGCTTCGGCGGCTTCCTCTTGCCGCGCCCCGCCGGATCGAAATCGCCGGGCTCGGCGCGCGCGGGGGCGGCAAAGGCCGGCGCCACGAGGACCAACGCGAGCGCGAGCGGCAGGGCCCGAAGACGCACGCCGGCAGCGTATCGCGCTCGACGTGCCGGTGCCACGAGCCCCCCGGGGCCCGGGGTGCGCCGCCCACGCCGATGCAGCAACATAATTCACATAATCAAGATCAGCAGCAACATATTGCATGTCGACGCCGCGCGCTTGGATGGTGCTCTCCACGGCCCGTCGGCGTCCCCGGCGAG
>DASYCF010000274.1:0-4817 GCA_036500365.1 Byssovorax sp. | reverse complement strand
AAAGTCACGGGCCATGGCGAAGCGGATGATGGTTGCAGCGCGCGTGCTCGGGATGGTCGCCGTTGCGGCGGCGTCTGCCGCGTGCGGAGCAGACCCTGGCGCGGGCGCGGGCGCGGGCGGAGGCGACCCGCCCGGCGTGGGCACCGCGCTCGACTTCGGGGACGCGGGGACGGTCGTCGCGATGCCGACGGGAGACGTCATCGTCTTCTCCCATGACCCAAACGTGATCACCACGGTCGTATCCATCGACGCCACCCTCGAAGAGCACGACGTCACGACGCGCCCGGCGAACGTGATGGGCATCGCTGGCGCGCCGGACGGCTCCTTGGTCGTCACCGGTCACTCGGCGCTCGAGCACACCAACTCGGAGGGACTCTGGATCAGCGGGCCACCCGTGCTCACGCGCTTCGACGCGCAGGGGGCGACCGCGTGGTCCGTGCCGATGGTCGTCGAGGCGATGGCGGTCGACGCGCAGGGGGACATCTACCTGTCGAGCGCTTCGCCGACGCCGGTCAGGATCGGCGGGGGCACGATCGCGACGGACGCGCACCACCAGAGCTACATCGTGAAGCTCGCGCCCGACGGGACCTACCTCTGGAGCGTCGCGTTCGGAAACGGGTCGGGCGTGCCGTCGCTCGCGGTGACGCCCGACGGCGTCGTCGGGATCGCGAGCGACATGGCCGACTTCGAGGTCGCCGGCGTGCACGTCGAGGGCGCGTACTTCGCCGAGTTCGACGCCGACGGCACGCCGATCACGGCGGCGTCGATCGGCCCGGGCCTTCAGCTCGAGCTCTCGAGCGCGGTCGTCGCCGACGCGAACGGCTTCGTGACGGCCGCGTCCAACGCGCCCGAGGGGCTGGTCGCGCGATGGGACCTCCATGGCGCACAGGTCTGGCAGCGCACGGTCCAGGGACTCGTCGCGCTCGCGGGTGACCGGACCGGCTCCGTGTACGTCGGTGTCGCGGGCGCGGCGGCGAACCTCGGCGCGAGCGACCCCGATCCCGACGGCGCGCTCGTCATCGGTACGTTCGACGCCGACGGCAACCTCGGCGCGAAGCGCGAGATCGCGCCGATGTTGGCGGTCTTTCCGCGAGCTGACGCCATCCCCGTCGTCAACCTGCCGTCCGTCGCGGCCTTGCCCGGAGGCCGCTTGTTCGTCGGGATGGAGCCCGTCGCGGGCACGACCGACCTGTCGGTCCGCTGGACGCTGCAGGTCGTCGACTGAGCGTCGCAGCGTCAAGGCGGCGGCGCGGTGACCGGCGCGCTGGCCGCCACGTGGCCGGCCGCGCCCTTGCGTCGGACCATCTCGACGAGCTCCGCCTCGGGGAGCTGAAGATCGAGGATGTGGAGGCCGAGCACGGGCCCGAACATCCACGAGCCGAGATCGAACGGCGGCTCGCGCGTGTCGCCGGGGCGCGGCGCCTCGGAGACCTCGAGGTAGCGGTAGCCGTGCAGCCCGTCGACGCAGCGACCGGTGTAGTACGCGGGGAAGCCGAGGAACGGCGTGCGCGCGCCCTCGCCGCCGCGCACGCGCGCCGCGTCGGCGGCGGTCTTCGGGATGGTCGCGCTCGCGAAGAAGCGGCGACGGTTCGTGGCCTCGTCCATGGGGTTCACGCACGCGGCCTCGAGGTCGGCGGGGATGGGCTCGATCGTGTCGGCGATGCGGCCGGCTGCGTGCGTGCGGTACGCGACGACGCACCCCGTCTCGTCCGCGCTCGCGCAGAGCGGCAGGTGCTGGAACGTGCCGCCGGTGCGCTCGCCGCGCGCGACCTGCACGCTGCCGCCGATGGGCATCGCGACGACGAGCTTCGCGCGCATCGCGGGGTCGTCGTCGAAGTGCTTCTTGAGGAGGCGCGACACCATCTCGGCGCCCTGCGAGTGGCCGATGAGGGCGACCCTCCGCCCGCCGTTCATCGTCGCCATGTAATGAAGGAACGCGTCGTCGACGTCGGAGAACGCGACGGAGAGGAACTCGTCGCGGCGCGCGGGCGAGCTCAGGTACGTGCCGATCGTCACCTGCCGATAGAGCGGCGCGAACACGCGGCAGACACGGGAGAACTGGGCGATCTGCGCCTTGGCGACGCGCTCCATCGGCCCGCGATCGGCGAAGTCTGTGTGGTTCCGCGCGAAGACGCCCATGTCGACGGTCGGGTAGACGTAGAAGCAATCGATCGGCGGCGTGGGCGCCGGCGCGGCGCGCTCGATCGTGAGCGTGCCGTCGGCCTCGACCTCGGTCTTCGACAGGTCGCCGCGGCACGCGTCGGTCGGCAGGTCGGGACGACAGAGCCACGCGGCCGGGTCGGCGTAGCGCGCGCTGCGGTAGGCGCCCGCGTTCGCGGCCGTGAGGGCCGGCACGTGGGACGGCGCGGCCGGCGAGCAGCCGAGGACGGGCGCGAGGACCGCGAGGGCCGCGAGAAACACCGCCGACGTGCGCATCGGCCCGCACGCTACCACGGGCTCGCCGCTCCTCGCGCGGGCAGAGGCGTGCTACCGAGGCGTCGTGTCCGCGAGGTCGGCGGCGGCTTGTTGGGCGGTCGCCGCAGCGCTCGGGTCGCTCGCGTGCGAGCCCGCCGCGGAGCCGCCCGTGGCCCTGCGCGCGCAGGCGCCGCTGCCCGCGCCGACGCGCGCCGCCTCCGCCGCGCCGAGCGGCGCGAGCGACGACGAGCCGGCCGCCGTGATCCCCGAGCGCGCCGTCGCGTTCACCGACGACCTCGTCGCCGTCGCCGCCGAGACGAGCGTCTACCCGGAGCCGCGGTGGGGGTCGCACCGCCTCGGCTACCTGCGGCTCGGCGCCGTCGTGAGGCGCGCGCATGACCCCGAGCTCGCGAACGCGCGTTGCCCCGGCGGCTGGTACCGCGTCGCGCCGCGCGGGTACGTCTGCGCGGGGCCGCTCGCGTCGCTCGATCCGAAGGATCCGCGCGCCGTCGCCGCCGACGTGCGGCCGCGCCTCGATGGCATGCCGTACCCGTACGTGATGAGCCGGTCGCCGCCGCCGCCGCTCTACGCGCGCTTGCCCACGCGCTGGCAGGAGCTCCGCTACGAGCCCGACCTCGCCAAGCACGTGAACGAGGGGCTCGGCGGCGGCGCGTGGCCGGCGGTCGACGCCGTGCCCGGGTATCTCGCCGATGACGCGCCGACGCTCGCGCTCGGGAACGCGTACCGATCGCCCGATCAAGTGTTCCTCGGCACGGCGCACACGCGGTCGGGCTTCGCGCTCCTGTCGACGTTCGACCACCTCGGGCGGCGGTTCGGCCTCACGCCCGAGCTCGAGGTCGTGCCGCTCGATCGCACGCGGCTCGTCCGGGCGAGCGAGCTCCACGGCGTCGCGCTCGATGAAGGCGAGGACCTGCCCGTCGGCTTCGCGAAGCGGAGCGGCGCCGTGCGCGCGGTGTGGACCGACAAGGGCCTGGCGCCGGGCGGCGGCTTGCCCCCGCGCGCCGCGGTGAAGCTCACGAGCGCGACGCGGGACATCGACGGTCGCTCGTACGTCGTCGCGGCCGATGGTGGCCTGTTCCGCGCCGAACAGCTCATCATCGCGCGCGCGCCGAAGCACCCACCCGCGTGGGCGACCGACGGCGTGAAATGGATCGAGGTGTCGATCCCGCGCCAGCTCCTCGTCGCCTACGAGGGCACGCGCGCCGTCTATGCGACGCTCGTGTCGACCGGAGTCGGCGGCACGGCCGATCCCGAGGAGACGCACGCGACCGTACAAGGCATGTTCAAGATCTACGAGAAGCACGTGTCGGTCACGATGGCAGGACGCCAGGCCGCCGACCCGTTCGATCTGCGCGACGTGCCCTTCGTGCAGTACTTCAGCGGCGGATACGCGCTCCACGGCGCCTATTGGCACGACGACTTCGGCCGAGAGCACAGCCACGGCTGCGTGAACCTCGCTCCAGTCGATGCCGCTTGGCTCTTCGCGTGGACCGACCCCCACGTGCCCGACGACTGGCATGGTGTGATGTCGAGCGCGGGGACGACCGTATGGGTCCACGATTGAGGTCGAGCGGGCCGCTCCGGCGCCATACGGGCGCATCTGCTCCGCTACGATGCTCGCCGTACAGGAGTACGGCTGCGCTTCGTTGCTCGCAGCTGCACCCGTCTGACGCCGGATCGACCCACTCGACGAACGTTCGTCGCAATTGTTGTCACTCGACGAACGTTCGTCGCATTGTCGTGGGCCCTTGACTGGCTACGTCGTCGTCGTCTTGTTCTTCGAGCGCGTCGCTGCGCCCTTCTTCGCGGCGCGCGAGCGATAGCTGAGCGTCTTCTCGTAGGCGGCCTGGAGCTCCGAGTGGAGGTCCTTCTGCTTGCGCTTGCCGTCGATCGCGTCGGACACGCCGCGGATGACGCGCTCGCGCTGGTCTTCGAGGGTGATGCGCGTCTCGTCGAGCAGCTCGACGAGCTTCTGCGCCGCCGGGAAGATCGCCGCGATCTGGGCGAGCTTGTCCGCGATGTCGTCGAGCGAGTCCACGTCGCGCGCCGCCACGCCGAGCTGCGCGCCCCACGTGGGCTGATTGCCCTCGACCTCCGTCACCGCGTCCGCCACGCCGTCTTGCGACTGGAGCTTGCCGCGCATGGCGCCGCGCGGCGCGTCGACGAGGAACGGCGCGAGGGCCGACGCGTCGAGGACCAGGGTGCCGAGCTTCACGGGCTTGATCCGCGGCGCGGGCCGCCCCTTCGTGGAACGGCGTCTGCAGCCACGCCGAGCACGTCCGGGCCGAGACGCAGGGGCTCTCGACCTATTACTTCCGCATCGTGCCCGACATGTGGCGCACGACGCAGCGGCGCAACGCCCGCGTCTTCCAGCAGAAGAC